>JBEBRC010000196.1:0-6801 GCA_040395055.1 Steroidobacter denitrificans | reverse complement strand
TTCCGCTTCAACCCGGAAGCGTTCCAGGGTGTGCTGGTCAAGGAAGAAGACCTGAAGAATACGACCTACGTGTTCACTCTGGAGGACGGCACGGAAATGAAAGTGAAGGGCGATGAGGAGATCGAGTACGACGGCGAAATGCACAGTGCCGCGAATCTCTTCGATGCGCTGAAGGAAGGCTATTACGGGAAATTCTGACCGATCGCACGGTCGGTCCGGGGGCGCAGCAGTCCGTCTCGCGACGGATTGCCGCCGCCGATGTATTGCTCCCACGCCGCGCATCGCCACGATTTGCATCAAAGGGGTCGCAGCAAATCGCCACATCCGAACATCCAGGGACCCTGTGATTACGAGACATCAGCCATGAGCTCCATCAAGATCGATAAGAAAATCATCAAGTACCGAGTCGAAAAACCCGAAGACAAGACCGGGCACAAGGCTGTGGCGCACTCTGCGCCGCCGCTGGAGACTGCGCGCAAGGATTCCAACGTGGTGTGGATGCACGAGAAGCTCGAGCGGCCCGAAGTGCTGCTCGGCTCCACGTACAAGATCAAGACCCCGGTATCCGATCACGCCATGTACGTGACGATCAATGACATGCTCCTGAACGAGGGCACGCCGCATGAAGTGCGCCGCCCATTCGAGATCTTTATCAATTCCAAGAACCTGGATCATTTCCAGTGGATCGTGGCGCTGACGCGCATCATTTCGGCCGTGTTTCGCAAGGGCGGCGACGTAACCTTCCTGGTCGAGGAGCTGAAGGCGGTGTTCGATCCTCGCGGCGGCTATTGGCAGACCGGCGGCAAGTTCATGCCCTCGATCATCGCCGAGTTGGGCTACGTGATCGAGAAGCACCTGCAGACGATCGGTCTGCTGAAAGCGCCGGAGCTGGACGAGCACCACAAGAAGCTCATCGAGGAAAAGAAGGCGGAGTTCGAAGCTCGCAACAAGCAGCACGATGCCTTCGCCGACAGTCTCTATCCGGAAGGCGCGCAGCTGTGCTTGAAATGCAGCACCGCTGCGGTGGTGTTGATGGACGGCTGCATGACCTGCCTGAACTGCGGCGATTCGAAATGCGGATGAGCGGGTGATCTGGCTGGCGCGGTGCGACGTCGAATCCATTACAGCGACTTCAGGTACTGCACCAGGTCAGCCCGCTCCGAGTCGCTCAATCCCAGCGCATGACGGCTGTTGTATGTCGCCACGACATCCTCGAGTGTGGCGGCCGAGCCATTGTGGAAGTAGGGCGGATGCTGCCACAGACCCTTCAACGGTGCCGTGCGGTATTGTTTCGTGGCAGTGCGTGATGCATAGCTGGGCGCACCATCCGGTTCCGGCTCGCTCACGACTTCCATCGGCGAGTGCAGACGCTCGTTTGCGTCGGTCAGTTCCGGACCGCTGTGACAGGTCGAGCATCGGGCGACGCCGTTGAAGACCGCCTCGCCGCGCGCGGCGGCCACAGCATCGAAGCTGCCGGCAGGCGGTGGAGGCGACTGCAGTGTGAGTTGATACTGCTGCAGAGCGGGTAGCTTTTCGCTGATGAGATCATCCGAGCCATTGACGACCGATACGCCCGTGCGTGGCTCGAAGAACGAGCCGTGCCCGCCCATCTGCGTCACGCCGACGTAGCGATTCCAGTACGCAATATCATCGCCATCGCCGGTTGCGGTAATGCGATGGATGTTCTTCAGCCCATACGCGGGCGAGATGACCTGAGGGCTGTTGACGCCGTCGAGGTTGAAGCGCGGGTCGTACTTTCCTGGTCCCCAGGAGTTGTAAACGGCCTTCTGTGCAGGCGTCAGCGCCGGGGACAACGCAATGATGGCTCCGGGGTTGAGATCGCGATTCGGCCAGCCGTCAAGCCGCTTGCCTATGCCCGGGGCAAATGAGTCGTCAACGGTTGAATGGCACAAAGCACAAGTGACTCCAACGCGCGTCAGCGTGTCCTGGCCATTGATGTTTTCAACCTCACCCTGGACGCCGATAACGGCGTTGAGCTTGAGCAGCGCGATCGTCGTCGCAGGCGTCGTGAGACTGATGCTTCCGTCCTGGATGCCGGTCACAACGGCCTCGGGCAGCGCTTCGGCGTCGACTTTCAGGCCGACTGACAGCGCAGTCGTCGGGTCCACAGCCGCGCGAATCACTTCGTGCATGCGCAGCGTGTCGCTCCACAGCGTCTCGTCGCCAAACGTATCGAATCGGAACGTTTGTTTCCCCTCTTCGACCATCGCAGCGTCGAATGTGGTTCCGAACGTCCAGCTGACGTTGCTCGCAAGGCCGAGCCCGGAGATGCTGCGCGCGCCAGTGGTGATCGTGGCCGTACAGGCAACATCCGCCGGCAGCGGTGCAGCGGGTGTGAGCGTCGCTCGGCGCGCGGCATCGTCGTAACTGATGACCGCCGTGATCGCCTCATCAGCGAGGCACTCGACCGTGAAGCTGTCCGAATTGATCGCGGCGGCCTCCATCGGCTCATCGAACTCGACGCTGATGGCTGTGGTGTTTGGCACGAGCGAGGCGCTGTCGCTCGGCGATGTCTGTACAACAGTGGGCGGAGATCTCAGCGATCGGTCACTGCTCCCACAGCCCGCGAGACAGGCACCCGCGAGCAGCGCAGCGCACCCACGCAATAGGCCTCGCAGAAGCGATGGCTTGCCGTGGGGCGTGCAGCTCTCATGGGCTGAGTGATAACCGACACCGCGTGCGGCCTTGGCGAAGCTTGATGAGTTTTTCAACGCTGCACTCCTGGGTTGGCGACGCCAGGATGCTAAGATTATTTCGTCATATTACAAATACTATTATGCCAAAAGCCCCCATTGGCGGGCGATGCATCGATCAGCTGAGCGCCGAGTCCGGCGGGACACTCCTGTGTATCCAGGGGCCGAGGCGCTCTCAAGCGCGAGTTGGTGGGCTGTCTGCGTACCGGGGGGCGTTGCGCGTGCTCAGGGCCCGGGCGCAAGCCAAAGCCAAAGCGTGGGCGCACGTCAGCGAGGATGTGATGATCTCCAGCCGCCCTGCAGAAGCACAAGATCGCGCTGTGCCAGGGCATTGCGAGGGTGACTTGATCATCGGCCTGAACAGGTCCGCGGTCGGAACGCTGGTCGAGCGATCAAGCCGATTCACCATGCTCGTCCGTTTTCCTCACGGGAAAGGTCATGGGGTAATTCCGCGGACGAAGAACGGCCCCGCGCTAGCCGGCTACGGTGCTGTCGGACATAGCACCTTCCGGGTGCGCTTCGATAGAATGCCTAGTGGCCTAGTGGCCTAGTGGCCTAGTGGCCTGGTGGCCGCGAAGCCGCAGTAAATACTGAGTGTTCGCTAGCGTCTTCTCAGGAATCCCACAATTGTGGTTGGGGCGACACCATAAGGTGAGACTAGCTACGTGCAAGTTCGAGGTTGAGTTAGGCACTGAGGATCTTTGAGGATCGATTTCATGTCGTCACCCATCGCATCACTGTCCGAATGCTTGCGTTCGAAGCCGACCAGTTTCCTTGGCTGGTCCGAGTTTCGCGACTCCATGTTGGTGGGCATCATGGCGCGATCCGGGTATGACGCCGTTCTGCTCGATCAGCAGCACGGCTTCCACGATGGAGCATCCTGCATTGCCGGCATCTCCGAAGCCGCGCTGGCCCGCACGCCTGTCCTGGTGCGCGTTCCGGTCGGAGATTTCGCGCAGGCGGCGCGCATGTTGGATTTCGGCGCGGCCGGTGTCGTAGCGCCCATGATCAATAGTGCCGCTGATGCACGCGCATTTGTCTCGTTCGTCAAATACCCGCCCTTGGGACAGAGAAGTTTTGGACCGGGACGCGACATGCAGTTGCGCGGCATCGGCGCGGAGAAGGATTATCTCGCCACGGCAAATGCAGCATGCCTGGCGCTCGTCATGTGTGAAACGCGAGAGGCGCTCACCGCGCTGGATGACATCCTCGGCGTTCCCGGCATCGATGGCATTCTCGCAGGCCCTGGAGATTTATCGGTCGCGCTGTGCGAAGGACAAAACTTCGATCCGGCCGGCGAGGCCGTTCAGTCGGCCATGAAGCACATTGCGCATCGAGCGCGCTCAGCTGGAAAATTTGCATGCGGCTTTGCCGGGAGCGTCGAAGGCGCCCGCAGGCTGGCGCGAGACGGATATCACTTGGTTTCCGTCGGCTACGATGGTGGGGTCATCGCCGATGCCTTCACCGCGATTATCGCCCAGGCTTCCGCCTGATGGGGACAGCGGGGGCGTCCCCTTGCCCAGGCTTCCGTGCCTGCTCAAGCGCCGGGTGCTTCCCGTGATCAAGCCCGACGCAGGCGAAATGGCTGCAGCAATGCCTGGCCATTGACCACCAGCAGGCCTGCCAGCACCAGAATCGAGCCGCCCAGGAACGCTGGCGTCAAGCGTTCATCGAGCAGCATTACGCCCATGGCTACGCCGAATAGCGGAGTCATGAACGACAGTACCCCCAGCCGCGCTGCCAGGTAGTGCCGCAACAATCGGAACCAGATCAGATAACTGGCGAAGGACACGACGAACGTCTGGAACGCCAGGCTGGCCCAGGCCAGCGCGGTGCCATTGAAATGATTCTGGCCGGTGGCAAGGGCGACAGGCAGCAGCACGACGAAGGCGCCAGCCAACTGGTAGAACAAGGTCTGTGTCGGCGGCGCCTCGCTGAGGCGGCTGGTGCGGACTGCAACGGTGGTCAGTCCCCAGGCGGCGCCGGCGCATAGGCCCATCACATCGCCCAGCAGTGAGTGGTCGCCGCTGGTATTGCCACCTGTGGCTGGGCTGGGGACCAGGAAAGTGATCGCGATGCCGGCAAACGCCAAGACGATCCCTCCCCATTGCAGACGGGTCAGACGTTCGTCCGGCAAGCGCAGGTGCAGGCCGATGGCGGCGAACATCGGCGCGGTGTAGAGAAACACCACCATGTGCGATGCGCTCGTCCAGCGCAGGCCCTCCGCCAGGAACAGGAACTCGGCGGCGAACAGGAAGGCCACAACCAGCCCTGAACGTCCTACGCCCGGCAACCAACGCTCGCGCATGACCAGGCGGCCGCACAGCCACACCAGCAGAGCAGCCATGCCGGAGCGCACCGCGACCTGCAGCAGGGGCGAGACGTCGCCGACCACGGCCTTGATGGCGACCTGCTGCAGCCCCCACGCGAGGCAGAGCAGCGTCATGATCGCGGTGGCCTGGCGGTCGACGTTCTTTCTCACGATCCGACTCCGAGCGATGATTCGGACGTCATTCTGCGCTTCCCCATCATCCGTTTGTTGGGCCGTCCAGCCGCTCGCCGCGATCCTGGCTAGTTGTGCACGTGTGCCGCGTTTATGGATGAGTGCAGTGAAGGGCGGGCAGCGACATGGGTAAATCGCGAGCGCCATGGGCCAATGCAGGTGGCCTCGTCGCGCCGTTCATAATAGTGCGGGCTAAAAGTGCCGGCGAGCATCCATTCGATCATGAAGAATGCGAACGATGGCGACGCCGTAGTCTGTGATGCGAAAGTAGACCATCTGTCGCTCGATGTGCCGGCGACGATAACCGGGTCGGAGGTGATCGCAGGCAGGCGCCATCGTGGGGAAGCGAGTCAGCTCCCCAAAAGTCGCAGCCAATGCGTCTATGTAGCGATTCGCTTGCTCGATGCCCCATTGGTTCCGGCTGTATATCATCAAGGGATCAGACGACAACACGCCGTACCTGGGTTTCAACGAATACTACGCCATGCAGGTGCTTCAAGTCGCGCCTCGGCATTTCGCCGCGGGACTATGCCGCGATGGTCGCGCAGCTGTGCGACTCGGCGGTGTCGGTCGGCCGCGAGATGATCGAGGTATCAAAGAATGAGACGCGTTGGCGGGACATCACCGCCCAGATGCTGCACGCATGGAATGACGGCATGGCTTCGCTTCGAAGCGTGAAAGGTGGGCTGCGCTTCGAGAGGTTGAGTGCGGATATCGAGGCGGCCGCTCTGCCTGAGCCGCAGCAGCCTCCCCGGCAGGAAAAGGTTGGGCGATCCGTGTTGTTGGCGAGAGCGCGGCACTCATAATGCCTACGCGTCCCCAGTAAGGTAGCCGGAATCAACGCGGCGCCTTTTGCCGGGCTGCCCTGCGCAAGGGTTGCTTTGACGCTTCGTCGCTTCCGAGTCGCGACTTGGACCCATAGGCTGTAACGTCGGATCTCATGAGCTTGTCGTCTATTGAGTGATCATCAGCCGCCGTTGGGACACGGGATGGAAAGCCAAAGCGGTGTGCGGAGCGTGGCGGATACGATAGGCTATATGGCCTGCTGCGGATGGTTAGAGGAGCGAGAATGGCTTTTTCGATGCTCAAGCGCGATGAGAGTCGCTCGTCCACTGCCCCTGCATCGGCCAACGTCTGCGTCGGGCTTCTGGCGATGGTAATGGTTCTGAGCAGTTTCATGGCGGACGCCGCTTCGACAGAAGGCACAGTGAGACTCGAGAGCGCCTATTCGTTTTCCGACACCCTGGCTCGTTTGCGTTCTACCCTTGAGAGTGCGGGCTTGAGGATCTTCGCGACCATCGACCATCGTGCGGCGGCCCAATCCGTCGGCCTTGAGATGCCGCCGACCACCGTCCTCGTCTATGGCAACCCGACGGGCGGCACGCCGCTGATGATCGCAGCGCCGGACTTCGCCTTGGAACTGCCCTTGCGGGTCCTCGTTCGCGAGGGGGAGCAGGGGAAAGTTTATGTGACATATAACTCGGCCACGACGCTCGAGGGCGAGCATGGTCTGCCCGCAGGGATGGCCGAGAAGCTCGCTCCGGCAGAGGAGCTTATTGCCGGCGCAATCGCCGCGTCATCCGC
>JBEBRC010000195.1:0-6816 GCA_040395055.1 Steroidobacter denitrificans | reverse complement strand
CCGATGATCGTGACCTGGTTGTCGATCGTGAACGACTTGTTGTGCATGCGCCGGTTCAAGCGGGCGAAATCGGTCAGATAGCCCAACGCGCGCCAGCGCCGATGCAGGAAGGGATTGAACAGGCGCACCTCGATGCCAGGATGTGCATCCAGCGCCGCCAGGACCTCATCCAGCCCGGTGGTGTTGTTGTCATCCAGCAGCAGGCGCACTCGAACGCCGCGTTCGGCCGCACGGTGCAGAGACTCGAACAACCAGGTCCCCGACATGTCCAGGCGCCAGATGTAGTACTGCACGTCGATGGAATGCTCGGCGGCTTCCGCCAGCAGCACACGGGCGGCGAAGGCATCGTGCGCATCCGCCAGTGCGACCACGCCCGACTCGCCTGGATGCGATCGGGCCAGAGGCGCCACGATCCGCCCGATGCGCGACTCATCGGTGTCGCGCAAGCGCAGGGAAGCACTGCGATCGCCCAGATCGGGCAGCTGGCCGCAGGCCGCACTGGCCAGTGCGGCCCCCATCACGAACAACCAGCGCACGCGGAAAAAAACGTTCAATGGACTCGCTCGAATCAAGGCTGTGCCTGCCTGCCAGGCGCGCCGGATCATAGCAGCCCGGCGGTGCCCGGAATCCCGCAGCATTGCGCTATCCGCAATTCCCACGGCATCCAAACGGCGCAAAGCGTGCACACTGTTCCAAATCCCGTCGCGGAGCTACAAGAATGTACAGCACCAGAGCCGACTTCGAACTGGGATCGATACGCGATCTTGGCATCAAGTGGGGCTGGTTCGCTGCCCTGGGGATCGCCCTCATCATCCTGGCCTGCGTCGCCTTCGCCAACCTGATCGCAGCCACCGTCGCCTCCGTTTTCATGATCGGCCTGCTGATGATGGTCGGGGCGGTCCTGCATATCATCCATGCCTTCCGCGTCGGACGCTGGAGCGGATTCTTGTTCTGGCTGGCGGCCGGCCTGCTATACGGCGTCGCGGGCTTTCTGACCTTCTACAATCCCCTTCTCGCCGCCGCGGTACTGACGCTCATTCTGTCCGTCGTGCTGATCGCCGCCGGCATCGTGCGCATCTGGGCCAGCCTCAAGGTGCGACCCTTGCGCGGCTGGGGGTGGCTCGCGATCTCCGGCATCGTGACCGCCCTGGCAGGCATCGTCTTCGCCATCGGCTGGCCGGCGAACACGCTCTTTCTGCTCGGCATCGTGCTGGCGGTCGACCTGTTGTTCCAGGGTCTGGCCAGCGTGGGCTTCGGCCTGGCGCTGAAAGCCGCGCGTTGAAACAAGCGCCCAGGGACCCGGGGCGCGGACACGACTCGCCGCGGCGCAATGGCGCGCGGCGGGAAGTGCTTGTGACTTGGGCCTCGGCGGCATCGTCGACCCGCCGGCGAAGAACTAGGCGTCGCCCGCCACCTCCAGCCGCTCCACCTTGCGCCAGCCTCGCGGCAACACCGCGCCGCGCTGGGCGCGCTCGCCGCGATAGTCCGCCAGATCGTTGAACTTCAAGGTCATCTTGCGCTCGCCGCTGTGCACCACCAGGCTCTGGCCCGGCGCCACCACCGCCACCGCGATCAGGTATTCCTCGCGGCTCAAGACTTTCTTCGAGGACAGGCCGAAGATCTTGTTGCCCTTGCCGCGCGGCAATTCGGGCAACTCGACGGCTGGGAAGGCAAGCAGCTTCCCATCGCTGCTGAGGGCACACAACAATGCCTCCTCGGACTTCGGCACCGGTACCGGCTCCAACACGCCGCTGCCCGGCGGCACCTTCAACACCGCCTTGCCGGCACGGTTGCGCGAATGCATCTCGCCCAGTTTCACCACGAAGCCATAGCCGGCATCGGAGGCCACCAGCCAGCGATCCTGCGCCTCGCCGATCAACACCCCGGCGAAGCTTGCCCCGTCCGGCGGATCGATGCGACCCGACAAAGGCTCGCCCTGCCCGCGCGCGGAAGGCAACGAGTGCGCCACCAGGCTGTAGGCACGTCCGGTGCTGTCCAGGAACACCGCCTGCTGGGTACTGCGGCCGCGGGCGGACGCGCGGAAGGCATCGCCGGTCTTGTACGACAAGGCCGTCGGATCGACCTCATGGCCTTTCGCCGCGCGCACCCAGCCACGCTCCGACAACACGACCGTGACCGGCTCGCTGGCGACCAGCTCGGTTTCATTGATCGCCTGCGCGGCGGCGCGCTCGACGATGTGGCTGCGCCGCTCGTCGCCGAACTGCTGTGCGTCGGCAAGCAGCTCATCGCGCACCAGGTTCTTCAGGCGCGTCTTGCTCTTGAGCACCCGATCCAGTTCATCGCGCTCCTTGGCCAATTGCGCCTGCTCGCCGCGGATCTTCATCTCCTCCAGCTTCGCCAGATGGCGTAGCTTGGTTTCCAGGATCGCCTCGGCCTGCAGCTCGCTGAGCTGGAAGCGTTTCATCAGCACCGGCTTGGGTTCCTCCTCCTGGCGGATGATGCGGATCACTTCGTCCAGATTCAGGTAGGCCACCAGCAAGCCATCGAGAAGATGCAGGCGCGCCTCCACCTTCCCCAGGCGCCAGGTGAGGCGCCTGGTCACGGTGTCGATGCGAAATGCCAGCCACTCCTCCAGCAGCGTCTTCAATCCCATCACCCGCGGACGTCCGTCCAGGCCGATGATGTTCAGGTTGACGCGATAGGTACGCTCCAGATCCGTGGTCGCGAACAAGTGCGCCATCAGCTGCTCGACATCGACACGATTGGAGCGCGGTACGATCACGATACGGGTGGGATGTTCGTGGTCGGACTCATCGCGGATGTCCTCCACCATCGGCAGCTTCTTGGCCTGCATCTGCGCCGCCACCTGCTCCTGGATACGGCTGCCGGACACCTGGTAGGGCAACTGGGTGATGACGATGTCGCCATCCTCCATTTCATAGACCGCGCGCGCCCGGATCGAACCGTTGCCGGTCTCGTAGATCTGCTTGATGTCCGCGCGCGATGAAATGATCTCCGCGCCCGTGGGAAAGTCCGGCCCTTTGATGTGCTTGCACAGCTCGCCCAAGGTGGTCTCCGGCTCCTCGAGCAGGCGCACGCAGGCGGTCACGACTTCGCGCAGGTTGTGCGGCGGAATATCGGTCGCCATGCCGACGGCGATCCCCGTCGCGCCGTTGAGCAGGACGTTGGGTACGCGTGCCGGCAGCAATACCGGCTCATCCATCGTGCCATCGAAGTTCGCCACCCACTCGACCGTGCCCTGGCCCAGCTCCGACAGCAGCAAGGAGGCATAGCGCGTCAGGCGCGACTCGGTATAGCGCATCGCCGCAAAGGACTTCGGATCATCGGGCGAGCCGAAATTTCCCTGTCCGTCCACCAGTGGATAGCGATACGAGAACGACTGCGCCATCAGCACCATGGCCTCGTAACAGGCCGAGTCGCCGTGCGGATGGAATTTGCCGATCACATCGCCGATCGTGCGCGCGGACTTCTTGTGCTTGGAGGCCGCCGACAGCCCCAGCTCGCTCATGGCGTACACGATGCGCCGCTGCACCGGCTTCAGCCCATCGCCGATATGCGGCAGCGCGCGGTCCAGGATCACGTACATCGAATAATCGAGGTACGCCTTTTCCGTGAACGCGCGCATCGGCAAGCGCTCGATGCCTTCAAAATTCAAGGGTGTTTGATTGGACACAATAGATTCCGATTCAATGCTTCACGTTGCGCGCAGCGCTCACCGCGCGCCATTCTTCAATCCACGCAGCGGCCACCTGCCCTAGACGCCCGCCCACATGCTTTCCCTCACGGCCGCCGCTCTGCCTGGCACATGCCCTGCCTTGCTCTCCCTTTCGGCTGCATTCCATCCTGGGCCCTCGCCAGCCATGCTTTCTCTCGATGCATGGCTGGCGAGGGCCCAGGACGGAATGGCACTCCCGCCCGGGTACGGCAACTGCAACACAACACAGGACAGGACAATGAGGGGCGGCCGCCGCCCTCACCCCTGCACTTGCGCCAGATTCCCTTTGCTCTCCAGCCATTCGCGACGATCGCCCGCGCGCTTCTTGGCCAGCAGCATGTCCAGCATCTTGTCCGCCTCATCCTGCGCCTCGACCGTGAGCTGCACCAGCCGCCGCGTTTCCGGCGCCATGGTGGTCTCGCGCAGTTGGATCGCGCTCATCTCGCCCAATCCCTTGAATCGCGTCACGACCGGCTTGGCGCGCGGATTCTCCGCCAGGATGCGATCCAGGATGCCGGTGCGCTCGGCGTCGTCCAACGCATAGTGCACCTGCTTGCCGACGTCCACCCGATACAGCGGCGGCATCGCGACATGGACATGGCCGGCCAGCACCAGCGGCCGGAAGTGGCGCAGGAACAAGGCGCACAGCAAGGTCGCGATGTGCTGTCCGTCCGAGTCGGCATCGGCCAGGATGCAGACTTTGTGGTAGCGCAATCCGTCCAGCTTGTCCGAGCCCGGATCCACACCCAGCGCGATCGCGATATGGTGGACTTCCTGCGACTGCAGGACCTGGCTGGCATCGACTTCCCAGGTATTGAGAATCTTGCCCCGCAGCGGCATCACCGCCTGGAATACGCGATCACGCGCCTGCTTGGCCGAACCGCCGGCCGAATCGCCCTCGACCAGGAACAGCTCTCCACGCTCGGGTTCCTGCGAGGTGCAGTCGGCCAGCTTGCCCGGCAATGCCGGACCGCTGACCACCCGCTTGCGGGCCACGGATTTCGAGGCCTTGAGCCGCGCCTGCGCGCCGGCGATCGCCAGCTGCGCGATCTTTTCGCCCGACTCCGGATGCTGGTTCAGCCACAGGCCGAACTGATCCTTGACCACGCCCGAGACGAACGCCGCCGACTCGCGCGACGACAGCCGCTCCTTGGTCTGGCCGGCGAACTGCGGCTCCCGCAGCTTGGTCGACAAGACGTAGCTCACGCCGTCCCAGACGTCCTCGGGCGCAAGCTTCAGCCCCTTCGGCAACAGATTGCGAAACTCGCAGAATTCGCGTATCGCATCCGTCAAGCCCAGGCGCAGTCCATTGACGTGCGTGCCACCCTGCGGCGTGGGGATCAGGTTGACGTAGCTTTCCTCGACCCGCGTGCCGCCATCGACGCGCCAGGCCAGCGCCCACTCCGCGCCTTCCTGCTCGCCCGCGATGCTGCCGGTGAACAATTCCTGCGGCAGCCATTCGCCCTCTTGCAGCGACTCGCGCAGGTATTCGTTGACGCCGCCGGTGTACAGCCATTCTTCCTTCTCGCCCGTCTGCTCCACATGCAAAGTCACTCGCAGGCCCGCGCACAGCACCGCTTTGGCGCGCAGCGTGTGCTTGAGCTTGGAGATCGAAAAACCAGGCGCTTCGAAGTATTGCGGATCGGGCCAGAAGCGAATGCGCGTGCCGGTGTTTTGCTTGCCGACGTCGCCTACGATCTGCAGCTTGGAGCGCGGCCGGCCGCCGCTGAAGCTGATGTTGTACTCCTTGCCACCGCGCTTGACCCAGCACTCCAGGTCCTTGGACAGCGCATTGACGACCGACACACCGACTCCATGCAGGCCGCCGGAGAACTTGTAGCTGTTGCCGGAGAATTTCCCGCCGGCATGCAGGCGCGTCAGGATCAGCTCCACGCCGCTGACCTTCTCCTTGGGGTGAATGTCCACCGGCATGCCGCGGCCGTCGTCCACGACTTCCAGCGAACCATCCTTGTAGATCGTGACGTCGACGCGCTTGGCGTATCCAGACAAGGCCTCGTCGACGGAGTTGTCGATGACCTCGTGGGCGAGATGATTCGGGCGACTGGTATCCGTGTACATGCCGGGACGCCGGCGCACGGGATCGAGTCCGCTCAGTACTTCAATGTCGGAAGCGTTATAGGACGGGGACTGGGCCATCTAGGGGTAGTGTGTCGTTGCAGGCGGTGAGGAGCGTCGTGACGATATTCATGCAGCGGCAGGCCGCCAGTGATGATTCACTCGGCCAGGCTTGCGGGAACGCCCGTGCGGGCGTCGCGTCGTTCATGAATTATGCGGGCGGACGCCAGGATAATTTTACGGCGCGGGATTCTAGCACGCGTGCACGCCAGGCCAGCACCGTGGATCCGATACGCTGCCCCGGCCCGCCGCGAGACGCCGGCTATCCCCCTGGCTCTCTCCCTGGTTATCTCTCCTGGCTACCCTGGGGAACGCTGGCCATTTGCCGCACCCGCGGCCGGATCCTCGGCCAGGTCGCGGGCAAGGGAGTCCCGCACAGCCTGCGGCAATGGCTGCACATCGTGCCGGTAATGGTCGTGATCGACGCCCACGCCGACGGCAGCGCCGCCCCGCACCTGCTGGCACATCGGCGCGGTCAGCTCGAAGCGCAGGAAATGCACCGCGGAGGTCTTCTCCTCATTCTCCCGCTCCAGATCCTCATCCGCGATCGCCCACACCCGCTCATGGCCGGCCACTTGCACCCAGCAGCGATCCTCGACCCCTCGCAGCCCGGCCAGACGCAAGCGCCGCTCGTCGACGTCCGGGAACTCCAGCAGGAACGTCACCTTCCAGTTGCGGCCATCGGGAATCAGAGGATTGTAGGCATCCAGTTCCGCCTGAATGCCGCTGGCCTCGAAAATGCGCTCCACGCGCAGCATCTCCTGGACTTGGTACTGGATCGTCAGTCGATCCTCGAAGCACCAGCTGGCGTTCGGACCGACGCCGACCATGCGCGTTCGCTTGTGCTCCAGGACCCTCGCCCTGAAATCCTTGCGCTGCATCGAGTACTGCTCGAGGCCCATCAGGTCGGCCCGGGTCAATTTTGGCTGGGACATTGCGTCATGCATCCTCGATGGAACGCTCGCATTCGCCAGCGCTCCACG
>JBEBRC010000194.1:0-6821 GCA_040395055.1 Steroidobacter denitrificans | reverse complement strand
GCTGCACCCGGTGCGCCGCGAACATGCGACGCCTGGGTCAGGCGCTGGCGCGCGCCAGCGCGCGTTCGATCGCTTGAGCCAAGGCGAGCAGATGCGGGTCTTCGCCGTGTCGGCCGATCAGCATGAGACCTACCGGTGCCGCGCCGGGTTCATGGATCGGAATGGAGATGCCGCAGCCATCGAGAAAATTGCCCAGCGATGGATTGCGCAGCATCAGCATATTGAGTCGCGCATAGTCCGCATCCAGCGCGAGCGCCGCGAGCGGAGGCGCGATCGTCGGTACCGTCGGCATCAGCAGCGCATCGAATCCTTGGGTGCTGGCAGCGAACGACTCGATCAATTGCCGGCGCGCCTGGTGGACCTGGCGAATATCTTCATCGCTTTGTTCCCGGCCCTTGATGATGCGGGAGGCGACGCGCGGATCGTAGCGCTCGCTGTCGCGCTCCAGGCGTTCGCGATGCCAGGCGTAGGCTTCGGCTGCGGCCAGACCGCCTTTGGCGTTGACCTCGGGGATATGCCCGAACTCGGGCAGCGGTTGGCGCCGGATGACGACGCCGGTGCGTGCCAGATCATCGACGGCGCGTTCGAAGGCGCGCGCCACGAACTGATCCATATCGTCGAGTACCAGTGTGGTCGGCAGCAGTAGCCGGACATCGCGTAGCGACAAGGTGGGCAGGGCTGGAGGCTCGGTGCCGCGCAGGATGGCATCCAGCGCGGCACAACAGGCGACGCTGTGCGCCAAGGGGCCGACCGAATCGAGGCTCGGCGAGAGCGGGATCGCCCCGCCGCGGGGTACGCGATCGGCCGTCGGCTTGAAGCCGACGATGCCGGTGAGCGCCGCGGGAATCCGGCATGAGCCGCCAGTGTCCGTGCCAAGGCTGGCGGCGACCATGCCGTCGGTCACGGCCACTGCGCCGCCGGAGGTCGATCCGCCGGGGATGCGACCGGTGGTGCGATCGAAGGGATTGAGCGGCGTGCCGTAGTGCGGATTCAGTCCGACGCCGGAGTAGGCGAACTCCGTCATGTTGGTGCGGCCCATGATGATGAAGCCCGCATCGCGCAGGCGCGCCACGGCCGGCGCATCGTGTTCGGCCGCCGGTGCATCCTCCAGGACGCGCGATCCGGCGCGGGTGACCTCGCCGGCGACGTCGAACAGGTCCTTGATCCCAAGCGGAATGCCGGCAAAGGCGGGCAGCGCTCGGCCTGCGGCCCGCCACCGGTCGATCTCATCGGCCCGTGCACGAGCAGCATCGGCCGAGACATGAATGAACGCCCGCGCTCCCTCGCCGGAGGGATCGTTGATGCGCTCCAGGGCTGCCTCGACCTGTGAGCGGGCGCTCACGGTCCCGGACATGAGCCGCCGTGCAAGTTCGTTCAGCGTTGACATGCGCTCCAGTTTGCCAGAGGCAGGGCATCGATGTCAGGCGGAGCGCTATGCGTTCCGGGCGAGCAAGCCAACGCTAGCGTTGGAAATCCCGACCCGCGGGCATCGCCGGTACGACGCCGGCACGAATCACGAAATCGCCGAAACCCTCGTTTGGCTGGCGCTCGGCGGCATAGCGCTGGAACAGCGGCTGCAAGGTCTCCAGGATCTGCTGCTCGCCGATGTTTTCGCGATGCAGGGCGTTGAGACGGTCGCCATTGGCGCTGGCGCCCAGATAGAGGTTGTACTTGCCGGGGGCCTTGCCCACCAGCGCAATCTCGGCCAGGTAGGGGCGGGCGCAGCCGTTGGGGCAGCCGGTCATGCGAATCGAGATCGGTTGCTGTGCCAATCCAGCCTGGCGCAGGCTGGCATCGAGCTTGTCGATCAGCGCCGGCAGGTATCGTTCGCTCTCGGCCATCGCCAGGCCGCAGGTGGGAAACGCGACGCACGCCATCGATTGACGCCGCAGACCCGTGTGATGGTCGTCGTTCGCGATCCGGTGCTGCCGCAGCAGGGACTCCAGGCGGGCCCGCTCGGATCCGGTGATGCCGGTGATCGTAAGGTTCTGGTTCGTGGTGAGCGCGAAGGCTCCGGGAAACGTGCGGGCGATCTCTCGCAACCCGCTCATCAGCGTGTGTTGATCCGTGTCGGCGACACGACCGTTCTCGATGAACAAGGTGTAATGCCAGCGACCATCGCTGCCTTGCTGCCAGCCGTAGTGGTCCCCGGAGGAGTCCAGGTGGAATGGGCGCGCTTCGGATAGCGGCTTGCCCATTCGCCGCGCAAGTTCCTCGCGGAACCATTCCACACCGCGATCCTCGATCGTATATTTGAATCGCGCATGCGAGCGATCGTGCCGGTCGCCGTAGTCGCGCTGGATGCACATGGTGTGCTCGGCGACCTCGATGACATCCTCCGCGGCGCAGAAACCGGCGATGTCCCCCAGTCGCGGAAACGTGGCCGCGATTTTGTGGGTCATGCCCATGCCGCCGCCCGCCAGCACGTTGTAGCCCACGATGCGTTCATCCTGGACGATGGCGATCAGGCCCAGATCATGGGCGTAGACGTCGATATCGTTTTGTGGCGGTACGGCGATGGCGATCTTGAACTTGCGCGGCAGGTAGGTGCGGCCATACAGAGGTTCTTCCTCCGCCGCCGGATCGATGCCGTCGGCCGCGGGTTGCTCCAGCAGTATTTCGCGATAGGCGCCGGTGCGCGGCAGCAGATGCGCGCCGAGGCGGCGGGCGGTTTCCCCGGCCTCCCGGTGAGCGGTGGAAAACAGCGGGTTGGCGGTGCAGATCACATTGCGGTTGTCGTCGCCGCAGGCGGCGATGGTATCCAATCCCGTGGCATAGATGCCCTGTACGTGGCGCCTGAGGTTGCGCTTGAGGACACCATGAAACTGGAAGGTCTGGCGGGTCGTGAGGCGCAGGGAGCCGTTGGCGCTGTCGCGGGCGAGGGCATCCAGCGCCAGCCATTGGTCGGTCGTGCACAGGCCGCCGGGCAGGCGCACCCGCACCATGAATTGATAGAGCGGCTCCAGGCGCGCCCGTCGCCGTTCATCGCGTACTTCCCGGTCATCCTGCTGGTAGATGCCGAAGAATTTCGTCAACTGGGTATCGTCATCACTGATCGCGCCGGTAATCGCGTCGGCGAGGCCTTCTTGCAAGGTGCCGCGCAAATAACGGCTGTCGAACTTCAATTGCTCGTTGGGATGCAGTTCGGACAAAGGGCGCGACAGGTCGAAGCGGCGCGGCATATCCATCTAGTACACGTCCTTCTGGTAGCGGCGCTGCCGCTGCAGGTCCAACACATATTCCGCGGCCTCGTCCGAGGAAAGCGAACCGTGACGCTCGACGATCCGGTGCAGCGCCTGGTCCACGTCGGGGGCCATCGATTGAGCGTCGCCACACAAATACAGGTGGGCGCCGTTCTGCAGCCATTCGAACAGCTCGCGTCCATGCTCGTGCATCCGATGCTGGACGTAGGTCTTGGGGGCTGCCGGCGCGCCGTCGCGCGAGAATGCGACGTCGATGCGATGCAGGAGGCCGCGCTTGCGCCAGTCCAGCCATTCGGTCTGGTACAGGAAGTCGCTGTGGAATGAGCGATCGCCGAAGAACAGCCAATTCTGCCCGCTGGCGCCGGAGGCTTCCCGATCCGCCAGGAAGGCGCGAAAGGGCGCTACACCGGTACCGGGCCCGATCATGATCATCGGGGTATCGTTGCTGGCAGGCAGGCGGAAGGCTGGATTGCGCTGCAGGTAGACCGGCGCGTGGAGGTCATGCTCGCCCTGGTCCTCCAGGTCGGCCAGCCAGCCGGAAACCACGCCGCGGCGCTCCCGGCCCAGGGATTGATAGCGCACCAGGCTGACAGTCAAGTGCGCTTCATCGGGCGTCGCTCGCAGGCTGGAGGCAATGGAATACAGGCGCGGCGCCAACGGGCGCAGCAATTGAGCGAACGTCGCCGCATCGAGGTTCTCGGGCGGGTGCTCCTGTATCAGGTCGAGCAGGTGCCGGCCGTTCAGGTAGCGCTGCAATGCCGTGCTGTCCTCGGCGGCAAGCAGTTGCGTCAGCAACGGCGTGTTCACCGCGGCGGCGTAGCGTTCCACCAGCGGCTGCGTGAGCAAGCCGATGTCGAAGTGATCCAGCAACGCCTGGCGCAGCGAAACTTCGGCACCACCGACCGTGACTGGATGTTCGGCACCGAAGGGCAACACACCGAGCAGCGCGCCGACATCGCTTTCCTGGTTTTTCGGCACGACGCCGATGGCGTCGCCAGGTTCGTAATGGATGTTCGAGCCTTCGAGCGACAGCTCGATATGACGCACATCCTTGGTCGAACCCGGCGCGGTCAGGCGCTGATTCGACATCACGGTAGCCTCGAACGGATTCTTGCGCGTATAGGCGTTGGCGACCGAGGCGGCGGGGCGGTTGGCCGCGGCGGCGAAATGGAGCAAGGAACTCACTGGGGAGCTGGCCTGCGGACTCGGTGCCTGTACCGGGTTGGCGCGCAGCAACTCCTCGGCCACGGCATCGATCCATTGCTGGGCCGGTTCGTGGAAATCGACATCGCACTCGGTCCGCGCATGCAGCCGTTGTGCACCCAGGGCCTCCAGGCGGGCATCGAATTGCCGACCTGTTTCGCAGTAGCGCTCGTAGGTGGAATCGCCGAGCGCCAGCACCGAGAATTTCAGGTGATCGAGCTTGGGCGCCTTGCGGCTGTGCAGCAATTCGTGCAGCGGCAATGCGCGCTCGGGCGGATCGCCTTCGCCGTGCGTACTGACCACGACCAGGACGTTGCGCGCTTCCTGCAAGTGGGTCTTGCGGCAGTCGAGCATGTCCAGGGTCAGGAAACCCAGTCCGCGTTGTGTCAGCGCATTGCCGATCTGCTTCGCCAATTGCTCGCAATTGCCGCTGTGCGAGCCATACAGGATGGTTACCAGCGGGGGTCCAGACGGCGCGGCCGCGGCGGGTGCCTGCACCAGGGCATCGATGCTGCCCGCGATATAGCCATTGAGCCACAGGCGTTGGGTCGCATCGAGTCGCGCGATCAGGCTTCTGAGCTCCTCGGCCAGCGCAGGGTCGAACGGCGCGTTAGCCCATACGGATGCATGTGTGACGACTGCCGACATGTGAGGTGCTGCGTAGGGCCTGATTGATGCGAGAGCGTTAGGGCATCGGCAGCGCGTGTGCCGCTGCCGATGCGTTGGAGAACGATAGGCCCAGGCTGGATTCGCCTGGGCCGTGGCCGAGCCTAGTTGGGCTGCTTGGTCACTCGCAGATACGGCCGCTGCTCGTCCCAGCCGGCCGGGAACAGCGTACGGGCCTCATCATTGGAGAGGGAGGGAACGATGATCACATCGTCACCAGGCCGCCAGTTCACCGGGGTTGCGACCTTGTGCTGGTCGGTCAGCTGCAGCGAGTCGATCACGCGCAGGATCTCGTCGAAGTTGCGCCCCGTGCTGGCGGGGTAGGTGATCGTGGCGCGCACTTTGCGGCTGGGGTCGATAATGAATACCGAGCGCACCGTGAAGGTGTTGTCCGCCTTCGGGTGCAGCATGCCGTACAGGTTGGCGACGCTGCGATCGGGATCGCCGATCAGCGGAAACCGGGGCTTGGCGCCCTGTGTCGCTTCGATGTCGGCGGCCCAGCGCTCATGATCGTCGACCGCATCCACCGACAGGCCGATGACCTTCACGTTGCGCTTCTCGAAATCGGGGCGCAGCTTCTCGGTATAGCCGAGCTCGGTGGTGCACACCGGGGTGAAATCCTTGGGGTGTGAGAACAGGACGCCCCATGAATCGCCCAGCCAAGTGTGGAACTGAATCGTACCCTGGGTGGTGGCGGCGCTGAAATCGGGTGCCACATCGCCGATCTGCAAACTCATGTTCGTTCTCCTGTGCCTTAACGCTGCCGCCGGAATTGGGGCTTCTGTAACCACGATATCACCTCATAACGTGATACAAAAAAGAGCGGTTTGCTTTATGGGTATGCATTCTGGCTATCAGCGAGCGGTGGTCCTGGCCCGACCTTGGCCACGCCGCTCATCGTGGCCGGTTCGTTGCCGCGGCCTGCGGCCCGTTCGGGGCGCACGTTGTGCTATAAGGCGCCGCTTTTACTCCAAGAATCCCCGCGAATTCTCCAATGAATCCATGATGGCTGCCAAGGCGACACCAACCCGGCCCGGTCTGAGCAAGCAGCAGTACCAGGCGCTGGCCGATTTTCGGCACGAATTGCGCCGCTTCCAGCGCTACAGCGAGGAGGTGACGCGCCAGCATGGGGTGACGCCGTTGCAGTACCAGCTGCTGCTGCACATCCAGGGCTATCCGGGCCGCGACCATGCGACGGTGGGCGAGTTGGCCGAGCGCTTGCAAGCCAAGCACCACGGCGTGGTCGCGCTGGTGACCCGGTGCGAGCGTGCGGGCCTGGTGCGCCGTCGCCCGAGCGAGACGGATCGGCGCGCGGTGTATGTCCATCTCACCGACGAGGGCCTGGGGAGCCTGGAACGCCTGGCGGAATTGCACCGCCGCGAACTGCTGGATCTGCAACGGCGGCTGGTCACGCTGGCGAAAGGGGAGTTGTAGAGAGGCGAGTTTCCCGTGAGTGCGGGGTTCCGGAGAGACGGGTTTCCAGAGAGATTCGGGGGGAACGTCCGGGCTGACGGCGGGCGTGCCACCGCGCCGCGATATAAGGGCCTGGGGCCGGCTTAGGTTGCCGGGGTAAGCCCTGATTCATCTGCTGCGCCAGGCTTGGCAATGTGGCACTGCCAGCGCTATTGACCCATGCAGATCCTTCATGATTAAAATGAATCGATACGGCGATCTGGCGGGACGGCGATCTGGCGGGCGCCGGCATGCGAGCGATGCGAAATCCCGATAGGCGGCGCGCCAAGCCCTGAC
>JBEBRC010000193.1:0-6829 GCA_040395055.1 Steroidobacter denitrificans | reverse complement strand
TGGGCGAGCTGTTCAACCAGGGCTCGGGTGGCACGGGTAACAACACCGATCTGGGCATGGCGGGTTCCCCGACATATTTCATGCAGAGCCAGACCATCGGCAACGTCAACCTCAAGCCGGAAGAGGCTGATACGACGGGTGCCGGCGTGGTGTTGACGCCGCGCTTCCTGCCGGGCTTCACCATGTCCGTGGACTACTACAAGATCGAGGTCGACGGCACGATCGCGGTGCGCAGCTCGCGTGAGATCATCGAAAATTGCTACCTCCGCGGTGATGCGCAGATGTGTTCGCAGATCAGTCGCGATGCCGCTGGCTTTATCGATGTGATCACCAGCTACCCGGAGAACATCGTTGGCGAGACAGCTAGCGGCGTGGACGTGGATGCCACTTACCGCCTGCCGGTCGGCCCTGGCGACTTGACGTTGCGTGCGATGGCTACGTTCGTGGACAAGTTGGAGACGACGAGCTCTACCGGCCAAAAGTTCGACGGCAGGGGTGTGAACTCGGACGATGGCGGCATCGGTCTGGGTGACAACCTCTCCGGGCCGAAGCATCGCTACCTGCTGTCGGCGGGTTACGACCTGAATCCGGTGTCGGTGACATTGTCGATGCGCGGCATCAGTTCGGGTGTGTACAACAACGCCTTCTACCAGTGCGATGTGGGCAGTTGTCCGTCGGCCAGCGAGTTGGCCGCCATGGGTTACACCCAGTCGATCAACGACAACCGTATCGACTCCGCCCACTACTTCGACTTGGCGGTCAACTACAAGCTCGAGAGCCTGGGCGAGCTGTACTTCGTGATCGAGAACTTGACCAACGAGGATCCGGCCCAGGTGGCGGGTGGTCGTGGCGCTGGGTTCTACCAGGGACAGTCGAACGTGTCGTTGTACGACCGTTTCGGCACCATGTTCCACGGTGGCGTGCGCTTCCAGTTCTAAGATCTTTTTCTAAGATCTTTCGACAAGCGACTTGCCGGGGCGGACGAAAGTCCGCCCCGGCTTTCTTTTGGCTGTCAGCAAGGAAGGGCGAACGGCAACTGCTATTTGCATTGCGCGATCACGCGCAGCGCGTGACTCATGGAGGGCGTACCGCAGCGGTCCCCGTTTTCCATCGTTTCCGTGTTGCTCTAGGTGCTGCGGCTGTCCATTCCCGGTCACGGCGATGAATGGATCCCATGCCGCAGACATTGCCAAGCGCAATCTCAAGCCGGCCTTGGCTGTTACACCAACCCGAAGTCGTGGAGACGGGTATCGAGGCCGC
The DNA here is from genome assembly GCA_040395055.1 of Steroidobacter denitrificans. GTDB lineage: Bacteria > Pseudomonadota > Gammaproteobacteria > Steroidobacterales > Steroidobacteraceae > Steroidobacter > Steroidobacter denitrificans_A. The sequence goes on along the minus strand of JBEBRC010000193.1, from coordinate 5,569 downwards.
CTCGATGCTACTCGCATCAGCCGCCTGCAACTTCCGAATAAGCACCCGCTGAGCCAAGTCGATTCGGTCACGACGTCGCGCTCGGCGACGGCAGTGACGTGCCGCTTCATCCGGCGTCAATCGGTGCCTTCTTCCGGGGCGGAGTCGCGTTTGCAACGGAGGGGGGCGGGCATGCGTCAGGCACTATGCATGGAGTTGGCCTGGTGGCGGCGCTGGATGACGACCCTTTGGTTGGTGGGTGCCGCGGGGCTTGACACCTTGGTGCTGGCGGCTCTTTCGTAGGTGTGTTTGTCCGCCTTGCACACGCAAAATTGGCAAGCCACGGCGGGTCGGGCCAAGTCGAGCCTGCCCAAGCCTAAAGGCGAATGATCGAAGTTGATATACGAAAACTGACACATTACGTATTGCATTGAAGTTTTTTTTGTGTCAATTTCATTCGAACTCTTAAATCAAAGTCCGGTTCGTTAACGCCTGTATGTGGGTAGCGCTGCTGCACCCATAGAGATCGTCACGACAACGGGCTGTAAAAGCAGGGGCGTGAATTATGCTGTTGAAGAGTGGCATTAGAACAAAAGCGCGGCATCATTCCGAATCCGGCGGACAAGCAGGGATCGTTACAGCAAGTGGCTCAGTGGAATCTGGGACATACGCTTGACGATATCGAGGACGATGCTCGAATGAACGTCACGTACGACAGAGATCTTGAGTAACTCCTTCAGTGCGACTTAAGAGCCTCTGAATCCGGGGAGACGACGTGCAGAAGGAAATCATATTCTCCTGTGGTCGCAAAGCAGCTCGCTGTCTGTTCGATAGCCGAAAATTCGCGCTCGAAATGTTCGACGTCGTTATCGGTAAGCCGTTCCAGCTTTACACGGACGGATGTCTGCACGTTCAGGCCGAGACGAAGCGGATTCAGTGCAGCCGAATGAGCGGCGATCGTGCCAGTCATCTCCAGTTGTTTGACCGATCCGCACTCGGAGTGCCGGTGAGGTCGGCTTGCTCGCTTGGGTCTGCGGCTGACGCGCGACCATCTCGTTGTGGTTTGGGGAGAATGATCGCATCTATGCGATCGAGCTTCGTTGGTGATCTATTTCAATGACAGAACGACTGGCGCGGGTTGTCACTGAAGTTGACTGTTCAACATTGGGGATTGCGGCCTGTCTTGGGCCGCTTGAGTGAAGAAAAAAGAATCAAGGGGGATTTGAACTTATGAGTTCGACAGTAAACCAGTTCGCCACTAACGGCTTTGCAGTTAATGGCTTGGTAAGGGCGGCGATTCGCGCCACATTGGCTGCGGTCTGTACCAGCCCGCTGATGGTGGCTGGCGCGTATGCCCAGGTGGGGAGCTCGACCAACGATGTAACAGGCCAGACACTCCAGGAAGTAACGGTCACCGGTTCGCGCATCCGTCGGGAAGGGTTCGAGGCTCCGACGCCGGTGGCGGTGATCGGCACCGAGGCGTTGCAGAGCAACGCAACATCGAATCTCGCCGACACGCTCAACACCATGCCGAATTTCCAGGGCAGCGCGACCCCGCAATCTTCGGTGGTCACGGTGACTTCCGGCACCCAAGCCGTCAATGGCTTGAACATCGGTGGCCTGGGCGTTACCCGCACTCTGACATTGGTCAACGGCCAGCGTACCGTTGGCTCGACCTTGGAAGGCACGGTCGACGTGAGTGAACTGCCACAGCAGCTCATTACACGCGTCGACGTGGTGACCGGCGGCGCCTCCGCCAGCTATGGCTCGGATGCATTGACCGGTGTCGTCAACTTCGTGCTCGACACCAAATTCACTGGTTTGAAGGCCGAAGTGTCCGCCGGACAGACCAACTACCGCGACAACGATAACTGGAAGGGGTCGCTGACTTTCGGCACGACATTCGCCGATGGGCGCGGCCATTTCATCGTCAGCGGTGAAGCGAGCGACGATGAAGGCTTGCTGGTGGCCAAGCGGCCGTGGAACAACCACGGCTATGGCTTCGTCAACAATCCATCCTTTACAGCGACCAACGGTCAGCCGCGGCTGATATACGGGGATCAATTCAGTCTTGCCACGGCTTCCTGGGGTGGCATCATCAACAACACCCGTGGTCAGGTCCCTGCTTTCCCGCAGGGAACCACCATCATGTTCGGGCCCAACGGAGAGCAGATTCCGGTCACCTACGGCTCGCTCATCAGTGGCGCGGTGATGTCGGGAGGAGACTGGAACAACCCGCTGCTGCTGGTGGCCAACCAGCGCGGTGGCGCAGGCTTGACCCCCGAGCAGAGTCGCGAGAACCTGTTTCTGCGCGCCAGCTATGATCTGGAAAACGGCGGGGAGGTTTATTTTCAGGCATCTTATGGCCACTTGGATTCGTTCTCGGCCAGCGTGCCGGTGTTTTACAAGCTGAGCTGGAACGTTCCCGGGGACAACGCTTACATTCCGGCGAATCTCGCCGCCGACCTGGGCTGCGATACCAGCAGTAACGCGCCCTGTTTCAACGCCGGCACCATCAATGGTGATATTGGCGGTCAGCATCCCATCACCGAGCGATCGGTGACCCGCTTTCTGGCGGGAATCGACGGCGGCTTCAATCTGTTCCAGACCGATTGGACCTGGGACGCCTACGTCTCCTACGGGCGCAGTTTGCAGCACGTGATCTCGGGCAACACCATCAACCAAGTCAAGTACGACATGGCCATTGATGCGGTGCGTGATTCGAACGGGAACATCGTTTGCCGTTCGACGCTGACCAATCCGGGCAATGGTTGCGTGCCTCTCAACCTGTTCGGCCTGGGTGTGGCCAGTCCGGAAGCCCTTGCCTACGTCGGCGGCAATCCATGGAGCGCGGCGGAGCTGCGGCAGACTGTGGGAGCGGTCAACGTCCAGGGTACGCCTTGGCAGGGATGGGCCGGACCCATTTCGGTGGCCTTTGGCGTGGAACACCGCCGTGAGGAGACCGATGCCTCCGCCAATGAACTGGAGCGCGCGGCGCCGGGCGTTTGCGCCCCCGGTTCGACAAAGGATACCGGCAGTTGCTGGTTCCTGGCCGCGGGTCTGCCGTATTCGGGTTCTTTCAACGTTTCGGATGCGTATCTGGAGACCAATATCCCGCTGGCCAAGGATCTGCCATTCGTCAGGGCTCTGGATCTGAGCGCTGCCGTGCGCGGGACCTACTACAGTACGTTCGGTACAACCGGCACCTGGAAGGTGGGCCTGAACTGGAATCCGGTCGATGACCTGCGCTTCCGGCTGGTGCGCTCTTTGGATATTCGCGAGCCAACGCTGATCAACCTGTACCAGGGTGGTACCACCACGTCGAACAACATCACCGATAAGCGTGTCAACACCTCGAACATCACCTTTCAGTCCACGAATACAGGCAACCCGGATCTGCTGCCCGAGCGTGCTACCAACACTATCGTAGGGTTTGTGTACCAGCCGTCATGGCTGCCGCGGTTCAACCTTTCCGTTGACTATTACATGATCGATATCGAGCGGGGCGTGAACTCCCTGTCTGCACAACAGACCTATGATTCCTGTGTGATGGCGGGGATTGCCGCGGCTTGCGACGCTTATACCGTGAGTGGTTATCACGATGTCACGGCTGCCAACGGGACTGTGTACAGCGTCCCGGACCAGATCACCGGCATGAACCTGGTGCCGCACAACACGAACGGCCGGAAAGCCGAGCGCATGGAGATCGCAGCCAGCTACCGGCTGTCGGCGGACTCCATTGTCCGCGGCTGGAACGGCAATTTCGCCTTCCGTGGTTCGGCGACGAATTACATGAAGGACGTGGAAGACGGTGGCATACCGTATGTGCTGCCCAACGATAGGATTGGCAACAACAATAACGGTCTGCCGCACTGGAAGTACCAGTTTTCGACCATGTACGCGCTGGATGGCTTCAGTACTACACTCACCATGCGCGGTGTGAGTTCTGGCGTCTACAGCAACCTGTGGATCGAGTGTCAGGAGAACTGTCCGGTATTCCCGGGCGGTCCCGCAGGATCGCAGGAGGCAATCGATGCGGCGAACTACGTCACCACGACCAGGAATCACATTGCCGGTGGAATCTGGTTCGACTTGGGGCTGAACTACAAGTTTGGCTTCCAGAACGCCGATACGGAGGTGTTTTTCAATGTCCGCAACCTGCTGGACAAGGACCCAGCCATCGTCGCACGGCAGCAGGCCGGTACCGGCTGGGACTTCTCCCCGTCGAACAGCGCTCTGTACGACGTCCTTGGCCGCTTCTACCGCGCAGGCTTCCGTGTGCAATTCTGAAGAGTGCAGTTCAAACGCCCCCGCGCTGCGATCCAGCGCGGGGGCGTCTGCCAGGATGATGATGTAGGAGCATGGTCGCCCGGTTGTCGAGGCGGCTCTCGGAATGGCCGAGCAGTCGTATTGTTTTCATTTTGGGAGTACTGTTCTTGAGCATGGCAGAGGGGGCGTAAGTGCAATCGGTTCAAACTCGACGGACCCGATCTTCGGGGTTGCTCGGCGGCGCATTCTGGGTGGGCGTGACGGGCGCTCTCGTCCTCGGAGTCGCAGGATGTACCCCCGACTTGGGGCCGGCGGATGCCGGCAGCGTACCTCGTGCGCGCTTCATGACGGCGCAGCAGTATTCCAACATGATTGGCGATGTGTTTGGCAGCGACATTCAAATAGGAACGCCCATTCCTCCTCGGATGCGCGCCCCGGACGGCCTGCTCTCCACCACCGCCGGCGCCGTGGGTATTCCCGGTGGCCAGTTGATGCAGTTGCAGCGCGCGGCCGCATCCATTGCCGCCCAGGTAGTGGACAACGGCGACATCGGGAGGCAATTGCCGGCACACCGTGACTATCTCGTTCCGTGCAAGCCGGAGGCGGATAACGCCCCTGACGACGCTTGCGCGGCGCAGTTCATTCGTTCCACCGGCCGGCTGCTGTTCCGTCGTTCGTTGGACGACGCGGAGGTGGCTGATTGGGTCAGCAAGGCGCATGAAGGCGCCGAGCACCTGAAAGATTTCTACGCCGGATTGGCGAGCGTGCTCGAGGGCATGCTGATCGACCCAATGGTATTGATGGTCGTCGATACCACCGAGCCGGACCCGGCGCGTCCCGGACAGCGCCGTCTGGATGCCTATTCACTGGCCTCGCGCCTGTCGTTGTTCCTGTGGAACTCTGTGCCGAACGACGCGGTGCTGCAGGCCGCCGAAAGCGGTGAGATTCAGACCCCCGCTGGCCGAGCCCGTGTGGTCGATATGATGCTCTCCAGCCCACGTCTGGAACACGGTATTCGCGCGTTTTTCGACGATATGCTCGCCTATGACAACTTCGACTCGCTGGCGAAGGATGGAATGGTGTACTCCAGGGAAAGCGGTGCCGTGTTGAACGACGCTCGCGAACAGACCTTGCGCACGGCGTACGACCATCTGGTCGTGCGTAATCGCGATTATCGAGCTTTGTTCACTACACGCGACACCTTCATGTCGCCGGCACTGGCGTCGGTCTATAACGTCCCCGCCGTTCCGGGTTGGGCGCCTTATTCCTTCCCTGAAGACAGCCCTCGTATGGGCATCTTGAACCAAGTGAGCTTCCTGGC
>JBEBRC010000192.1:0-6842 GCA_040395055.1 Steroidobacter denitrificans | reverse complement strand
GGCGGGCCCCTCATTGCGTCGCCGGCGTTGCGGTTCCAGACCGCTTGCGCCCGTCTCCAGACGGCACCGGACCTTGGCTGCCGCTATCTTTTGCGCGGCGCACTGGCGCGTACTGTTGCGCAGGCAGTCCTCCAGCCGCTGGATCAAGGCAGGTCAAGATCAGACTCGGAATACTCGTCTTTAAGGTCCAGGAACTCCAGCACGTACGGATCTTTGATCGCATCGCAAGGCGTGACGGCATCCTCGGGCTTTGCTACTGCAGCATTGCCGCTCAAGCGTGGCGCACGCTCCAGCGAGCCGCGCAGTATCCAGAAGGTCCACGATGCCGTCGTGGATGCCGGCATCGCTGGCAGGTAAGACGGTGGGCTTCTTCGCCGCCGATTCGGTAGTCTGGCGCCTTTGAAGACATGCAGGGTTTTCCCGGGCCGATCGGACAGATGACACGCAACGGGATGCTCTAGATAATGGAGTCTCCAAAAGAGGGGGAAGGGAGTGATGCCACGTTGTGTCAGTCCAATCGCGCGAACGGCGCGCTCCTGTTCCGTGCTGCTCTTGGTGCTGGGGCTCTCGGCCTGCGCCAATCGGATTTCTGCCTCTTACGAGGCCAAGGCCATGGATCGAGTGACTGCGATCAATGAAAAGGTATTGACGCAGTTTGACCGCCTCTTGAGCACTCCATTGGTTTGCCGTCCTCGTCTCGTGGCGAGCGAGTCTTTCAAATCCACCTATGGCGACATCGAAGTCTTGCTTCGCGTTCACCGTATGGCTGAGGAAATCCGTCCGGCCAATGCCGAAAGCGCCCAGGTGGCTTCCCTTTATCTGCAATCCTGGCAGCTCCACCGGCTATCGCACCAGTTGTGGGCCCAGCCCAGGAGCGACTCAGAGCAGAAACTGAAAAACCTGAGAGCTCAGTTGAAGAATTCTGCCGACCTGTCGGCGGATCAGGCAACGCCCGAGGAGAGCATTCGGCTTGCGCAGCAGCTCGCCATCCTCAAAGAAAACAACAAGCCTGATCCCGCGGATGAGGCTTTCGAGGCAGACCAAGTCAAATATGCGTCTACGGCTTGTCAGGCGATTTCAGGGGGGGCTCAAGAGCCCAATCCAAGGTCACCGCAGGCATCCGTAGAGCTGGTCCATTTGAACCGGGGATACCTCGGGGATAGGGCGCTGACGAGTATGCGGAACACATACGTCAGGTTCGGCCGCGCCACGTTGGTGATCGAGGAGGCGCGCCGCGTCATCGCAGAGGAGCAGGAAACCCAGTAAGGAGGCGGAAGGCCATGTCCGAAATCACAAATGCGGTTCAGACGGCGCTGAAAAGCGCACTGGACGCCGCGAAGCCGACGACCCCGGTCGCCAAGAGCTTCGTCACCAGCTTTCTCAAGGGTCGGGCGGCGGCATTCGTAGACATTGCCGAAGGCTTGGCCTCAGGCGACATCGACGAAGGAACGGCACGCTATCTGCTCATGCAGGAGGGACTTCTGGTGTCCGCAGAAGCCGAAGCTGTCGCGGGGCTCTCCAAGGTCGCGCTCCAGGCAGCAGTGGACGCCTTCCTCAAGTCGCTCACCGACTCGATGAGGGCCTTGCTCAAGATTGCACTGTAGGGAGTCGTGTCATGCCAACAGGACAACACATTGTCGATCTCGCGCTCAGGCACCTGAAAGAGCCTTATGTGCTCGGCGCTCCGGTTCCCAAGGATGCAGCGGGTTGGAAAGGCCCATGGGACTGCGCGGAATTCGCGTCATGGTTGGTGTACCAGCTTGCGGGCTATCTGTACGGCTGTGATTCGGATACCGGCAATTCAGCAACCGCCGATGCCTATTCGGGATGGTGGGCTCGCGATGCGGCGGCCAAGGGCCGCGCGGTCGCGCTGACGGAGGCGATTAACACCCCGGGTGCCTTTCTCATCCGTAAACCTGCCCCTGGGATGGTCGGTCACGTGGCCCTGAGCGCTGGAGACGGCACGACGGTCGAAGCCTATTCCAGCCGCATGGGGGTCATCGCGGGGAAGACCAGCGACCGGCGCTGGGATTTGGCCGTACTCGTGCCCGGGTTCGACTACACCCCGGCTGCTGCGCTGGATACTGCGTACGAGGCACCTGGTCTGGTTCTTCGCCTCATCAATCCACCCATGCGTGGTGCGCTGGTGGAGCGGGTGCAGAGAGCCCTGTTGGATCAAGGCTATTCGCCCGGGGAGCCGGATGGAGTGTACGGGCCGCACACGGCTGCAGCCGTCGCCGCCTTCCAGGCCGCGAAGGGCCTGCTGGCCGACGGCGAGGTGGGAATCAACACGCGCAAGAAGCTCGGAGTGAAACTGGGCTGATCCTGTTTTCTTGAAGATCCCGCTACGCGTCATCGCATGGGCTGCGCGGTCATTGAGCCGCGGCGGCTGAAGTCATTGGCAGGCATCGCCATCTCACCCATCGGAGGTTTGCCATGTCGGACGTTCCATCGCAACCGCAGCCCTGTCCCGCTGACTCCCGACGCGACGAGCCGTCAGACGACGCCGTTCAGTCCATGGTGGCGTGCCGGCGCGCTCGGCTGACCGATGCCCAACGCCCGGCCGCGGACGCCGGCACCTGGGGCTTGGCGCTGTCGGGTGGGGGCATCCGCAGCGCCACATTCTGCTTCGGACTGCTCAAGGCCCTGGCAAAGAACCAAGTGTTCCACCGCTTCGATCTGCTCTCGACTGTCTCGGGAGGCGGCTACATAGGTGCCACGGTCGGTCGGTTGTTCCATAACGCTTCCCAGACCGGGCAATCGGCGGAGGACGTCGAAGCCGCACTGGCCGACGCGGACACCCGCTGGTTCGCGTTCTGGCTGCGTGCAAACGGTCGCTACCTTATCCCCCGTGGTGGCAAGGACCTGCTGTTCGCCGCCGCGAATTTCGGCCGGAACCTCGTGGGCGTGCACATCGAACTGGCGCTACTGTGTCTGTTGCTAGGCTGCCTGCTGGTCGGGTTCGACCTTGTTCTGTGGCAATGGGCCGACTGCCTATATAGCCGGAACGCCTGCTGGCAACCCAGCTGGGTAACGATGGGGACGCTGGATGCTTTGTCCCGATGGCCCAGCCTCTGGATATTGATGCCACCGCTGATCCTGGGCGCCGCCTCTCTGGCCGCGGCATACTGGGCCCTGCCTTCCAAGGGCGGCGAGGGCCTTTCGGTCCAACGCTGGATTGCGGCTGCACTTTGCCTGGTGGGCTGCTGGAAACTGGCGGGCTACTGGTCGGCTCGGCCGGCGGCTGGCGTGCCTACCGAAGCGCTCCAATTGCCGGGCTGGCTGCTGCTGACGGCCGGAGGCGTGTTGATGGCCTGGGTATTCGGCTCGGTCATCGCGCAGGTCCTGGCGCGCTTGCACCCGGATTCACCCGACGTATCGCGAAATCGGCTCACCTCCGGGCTGGCGTGCACCCTCAAGGCCGGGTTGATCATCCTCGTGCTGGGCCTAGTGGACGCGATGGCCTGGTTGCTGGCCAACTCGAGTGTCGAGCGTCAGGGTGCCATCGGCACCGCCGTGGTGCTCACCGTTGTGGCATTGCGTGCGGTGCTTCCCAAGATTGCCGATCTGCCGCGCAGCCTGACGCCGGGTACGCGGATCAACCTCAACGGACTGATCAACCTGGCCGGCGTGTCCGTGCTGCTGCTGTTGTTGGTGTTCTGGGTCAGCATCGTGCACCGCAGCGCCACGCTGGTGCTGTTCGACGATACCCGCCGCGTGCTGCAATTCTCGCTGGGCTGGAGCTGGCTGGGTGTGGTCGCGTTACCGGTAGTGCTGATGATCGGTGTGTCCTTTGGCAATCGCGACTTCCTCAACCGCTCCTCACTCTACACCTTCTACCGGGCGCGTTTGGTGCGGAGCTACCTGGGCGCTGGCAACGTTGCGCGTTTTGGCGGGCATCCGCAGGTAGCCACCGCGGCCTACCAGCGCCATGACATCGCCAGTGCCGACAGCGTGTCGGTACAGGACGTGCACGCGGGCGACGACGTGGCGATGGCCGAGTATGCGCCGCATGCCGGCGGCGGCCCTGTGCATCTGATCAATGCCTGCGTGAACCAGACCCGTGACCCGCGCGGCGGCCTGTTCAATCAGGACCGCAAGGGCTTGCCGATCACCGTCGGGCCGAAGGGCAGCGTGCGCGTAGGCGATGGGGGGTGGCGCGAACTGGGGAGCGCGGACAGTCTGACGCTCGGCTCCTGGATGGCGATCTCGGGCGCCGCTGTGGCGCCGGGCCTGGGCAGCAGCACAAAGTCGGGCATTGCAGCCCTGCTGACCATGTCGGGCATACGCCTGGGCTACTGGTGGAACACGCACTCGCTGCCGCGCGATGCAGGCGACACCGTGCCGCGCCGGGTCAGCAAGTACGCGCAGTTGCAGGCCGAACTGCGAGGCTGCTTCGACGGTACCGACCGCGCCGACTGGTACCTCAGCGACGGCGGCCATTTCGAGAACACGGCGGCCTATACGCTGTTGCGCGAGGAATGCGCGCTGGTGGTGGTCGCCGACTGCGGTGCCGACCCACGCTATGCCTTTGGCGACCTGGAGAACCTGGTGCGTAAGGCCCGCATCGACCTGCAGGCTGAAATCACCTTCCTGAAGCCAAGAATGGCGCGTGCCGCAGCCCTCACCGCTATTAGTCAGGCAGGAGAATCCCCCCCTCCCCAGGACGCCCAGACCTCGCGGTGGCCCACACACGAAATACCGCCATCGGCAAGCGGGCCCGCTGCCCCGACGATATTCGGCTCTCTCAACGACCTCACCTCGGCCGACAGTCAGGCGTGTCTGGCGCTGGCGCGCATTGACTACCGCAGCGGTAAGACGGGGTACATGGTCGTCGTGAAGCCCAATATGTGCGCTGGGGTGCCGGTGGACCTGGTGAACTTCAAAGCGGACCATCCATTGTTTCCGCAAGAGCCTACCACCGACCAATTCTTCAGTGAGGCCCAATGGGAGAGCTATTTCCACCTGGGATACACGATGGGCCTGCACCTGCAGCGCGAGATGCTGGACGACCTGCCGCGCTTCGCTGCCACCCATTTCGAGTTCGACGACGGTAGTGTGGCGATACGCGATGAGCGCGGCGAGGTGCATGCCGCGACCGCGCCTAAGCGGCTGCCCTCGCGCATCGCCGCCACCGGCGCCGTCACCGCCTCGCTGAGTCTGGGCGCCCTCGCTACGCTGGGAGCGACCGCGTGGCAGGCGGTCGACCAGCAAATGAAGAAGCGGGAGGAGGCTCGCAAGATGGATCCGGCTGCCCTCAAGGAACTGACCGACCTTTATGGCAAGCTAATGCCCGATGCGCCGCTTACCGCCCAGGCGCTAGCCGAAATCGCGGTGCCAGCGCCGGTTGCGCAAGCCGCAGCGGCTGCAACGACTGCACCAGCCGGCACCGAGAAGTCCTCCACCCGGCTGGGCGAGATGGCGACCGCGCTGCTGCGCGTTGGCGACGCCGCCTGCACGTTGGACAATACCGAAGCCTTTCACCGCTCGGAGCTGATGCAGATGATCCTAACCAGCACTAAGCGCAGTTGCCGCGAGGCCAACCCGCGCCACCCGTCCTGCGACGTGTTGCTCGATGAAGACCGTTCGGTGGCCTGCCTGCATGAGCAGACCCAGGTCAACTGCGGACGGCGCTACTGGGTGCGCAACTTCGGCGAAACCAACCCCCTCAGGCAAAACTGCCTCGTGACGCCGCCGTCTGCGCCGCTTCCCGAAAGCGAAACCGTCGAATCCCAGGCGAAGGTCTTCAATCCATTGACGATCCTCGAATGGTTGGGCCTGCGCTCTGCGAAAGTCCCTGTGCCACCGCAATCGTCATCCACCGACGCTACGCTTGACCCGGGTGTGTCGTCCAGTTCCGGCTCCGTTTCCGCTCCATCCACCAGTAGCGCCCCAACCCCCGACGTGCCCGCACCGGCCGCCGATGCCTGCAAAGGCAAGACCGTGTACATCCAGATATTCGGCCCCGAGCTGCGTGACCGCGTGCGGCTTCTGCGCGAACCCTGGCGCGAATTGGGAGCCAGTGTGCCGCCGGTGGAAGACGTCGTGGACAGCGCCCGCCGCCGCGGCCGCAATGCACCGCAAGCTCCCTCTCAGCCCACTGTGATTTACCACGACATCGACTCGCAGGCCTGTGCCGAGCAACTGCCGCCGTTCGACAGCGCAAGCCCCTGGATCGTGCGGCCACTGTCGCCGCAGCTCCATGGCACGCCCCGCACTATCGAAGTCTGGATCCCTCCGGTTCCCGTACCGGTGGCCGGTCAGTCGGCAAACGCAGCCGCAGCGCCCGCGGCCCAGATAACGCTCCCGCCGATCCTAGCCTTTTGCTACCAAGAGGACAGCTCGCAGAAAGGTCCTCAACGCTTCGGCGTACACTGCTACGCAGAAGCTGACGTCTGCAAAGCTGCGCGCGAGCCGAATTCGCATCGGATCCAGACGGCCTGCGTGGAGGTGGATACTTCGACAGTGGCGGGCGTCCTGAATCGACGCAGTTGGAGCGGCTCCTGGTACGCGTTCAAGGCGGAGCCCTTCGGCCAGCCGTTCCCGAGGCTGCCGTAGTAGCTGGGACACGGGGAGGGCAGCTTTGGGCGCTGACCGCCAAGAGCATGATCGGCCGTTTAGCCGATCACGCCAGGATTCGGCGTTGGTGCTGCGTTTCGAGAAGGCTATCGACAACGTGCGTATGTAAACGGCCAATGGCACCTGCAGAGGTGGAAAAAGGCAACGAACCGGGGCTAATTGGGCACCCGCGGCGCCTGCGCGATCCCGACGCCGAAGGCGACGAACAGGCCGACACCGGGCGCGCATTTTACAATGCGGCAATCGGGGCTCGGTTCGGCGGC
>JBEBRC010000191.1:0-6935 GCA_040395055.1 Steroidobacter denitrificans | reverse complement strand
ATCAAATCCGCCCAGCGTCCCGACCCCGACACCGTGCTGGTCGCGATCGCCGACTATGCGTTGTCATATCGCATCGACAATGACGCAGCTTATGAGACCGCGTACTACTGCCTGATGGATACGCTGGCCTGCGGCTTCCAGGCGCTGCAGTATCCGGCGTGCACCAAGCTGCTGGGGCCGCTGGTGCCCGGCGCGACCATGCCCGGCGGTGCGCGTGTGCCCGGTACTTCCTACGAACTCGATCCGGTACAGGCGGCATTCAACATCGGGACCATGATCCGCTGGCTGGATTTCAACGATACCTGGCTGGCGGCCGAGTGGGGTCATCCGTCCGACAACCTCGGCGGTATCCTGGCCGTGGCGGATTATCTATCGCGTCGCAACGCGGCCCAGGGCCAGGAAGGCTTGCGCGTCAGGGACGTGCTGACGGCAATGATCAAGGCGCATGAGATCCAGGGCGTGACGGCGCTGGAGAACAGCTTCAATCGAGTAGGGCTGGATCACGTGCTGCTGGTGAGAGTGGCATCGACGGCAGTCACCACAGCCATGATGGGCGGTACGCACGAGCAGGTGATCAACGCGGTGTCCAACGCCTGGATCGACGGTGGTGCGTTGCGCACATACCGTCACGCACCCAACACCGGATCGCGCAAAAGCTGGGCGGCGGGCGATGCGACCAGTCGCGCGGTGCGCCATGCCTTGCTGGCGCTGACCGGAGAGATGGGCTACCCATCCGCGCTGACGGCCAGGACCTGGGGCTTCCAGGATGTATTGTTCAAGGGGCAGGCGCTGGCATATCCGCAAGCCTTCGCCAGCTATGTGATGGAGAACATCTTGTTCAAGATCTCCTACCCGGCTGAGTTCCACGCGCAGACGGCGGTGGAGGCGGCGATGGCTCTGCACGCCCAAGTGAAGGACAAGCTGGAGCAGGTCGAGCGCATCGTGATCGAGACCCAGGAGTCCGGAGTGCGCATCATCGACAAGACCGGGCCGCTGGCGAACCCGGCGGATCGCGATCACTGCATTCAATACATGGTGGCGGTTCCGCTGATCTTCGGCCGCTTGACGGCGGCGGACTACGAGGACCAGGTGGCGCACGATCCGCGGGTGGACGAACTGCGCAGCAAGATGACGGTGCGTGAGAATCCGCTTTTCACGCAGGAGTACCTTGCGGCGGACAAACGCTACATCGGCAATGCGGTGCAGGTGTTCTTCAACGACGGCAGCGCGACCGAGCGAGTGGCGGTGGATTTTCCGGTTGGCCATCACAAGCGGCGCGCCGAGGGGATGCCTCTGCTGGTGAAGAAGTTCCAGACCTCTGTGGCGGCGCATTTTTCGCCGAAACAGGCCGAGTCGATCAAGGCGCTATTCGCCGATCGCGCCGCGCTGGAGCAGATGCCGGTGCAGGAGTTCGTCGCCAGGCTGGTCAAGAACTGAGTCATCCGCGCTGGGCGGATGCACCAGCGGTGACTGCTATCTCGCCAGCCGGATGCTGGCGTGCCACGGAAGATCCCCGCGCGGCGGGCGATGCTGCGCCGGGCTACTTGCTTTCCTGGTACAGCCCTTCCGGCAGCGTCATTTCTCCCTGGGAGGTGAACCGGACGCTGTTGAAAAGAGGGCCGGCCAGCTTGCCTTGCAGCTGATACTGAATCTTGCCGTCACGACGCGGACCGAAAACGTCGATGGCCCCGCGCACCATCCTGAATGCCGACACGCTGAGGGGAACCTCGATGACCGCCTCGCCGAAGCGAGGCACGCGTCCGGCCGCGTCGCTGACCCCGCTGGCGAATCGCTTGCCTTGCAGGTTGAGGTTGACGTGGATGCCATCGTATTCGATGGCGGTGTCATTCGGATTCTGTACGCGCAGCTTGACCACCATGCGCAACTCGAGGCCTTCGCCTGGCAGCGGCTCGATGCCGGCGACGTACACCTCCACCGGATCGCGGCCGGGCATGTTGGCGCAGCCTGATGCAAGCAGCAGGATGCCGGCCAGTATCGTGGCACCGATCTTGTATTGGATTGACATGCCTTCCTCCACCCCGCACCCGGACCTAACATACCACTGGCGATCCCGGCATGCTTCATCGGGCGGCGCCCGCTCGATGTGTCTCGGCGTGTATGGTTGCGGGGCGGGAGGTTGCGCGTGCGTGACATGGACGGACTATTGACGTGCACAGACGCCTGCGACAGGCTGTCCGAATGAAGGCGAGGTTCCGCCAAGGCGGCGCAGCGGGCGCATGCCGGCCGAGCCATTGCTCAGCCCATCAGGAATACTCCATGGCTGAAGCGTACATCGTGCAGGCATTGCGCACCGCAGGCGGCCGGCGCGGCGGCAAGCTGGCACTCTGGCATCCGGCTGACCTGGCAGGCGAGGTGCTCAATGCGCTGGTCGATCGCAGTGGCATCGATCCGCGGGCGATCGAAGATGTGATTCTCGGCTGCGTGAGCCAGGTCGGGGAACAGAGTTTCCATGTGGGACGCAACGCGGTGTTGGCTTCGAAGCTGCCCGATAGCGTGCCGGCGGTCACGGTCGATCGACAGTGCGGCTCCTCGCAGCAGGCGCTGCACTTCGCCGCCCAGGCGGTGATGTCGGGTGTGCAGGATGTGGTGATCGCAGCCGGCGTCGAGAGCATGAGTCGGGTACCGATGGGTTCCCCGACAACCCTGGCGCTGAAAGCGGGCCTGGGCGGACCGTGGAGTGACAGGATTCGCCGACGCTATGGCGTCGATGAGTTCAGCCAGTTCACGGGCGCGCAGATGATGGCGCGCAAGTACGGCTTCGCGCGCGAGCGGCTGGATGCGTTCGCGCTGCGCAGCCATCGGCTGGCGGCGGCCGCCACGTGTGCTGGCGCGTTCGCCAACGAGATCGTGCCGATCGCAGTGGAAGGGGGGCTGCACACTGCGGATGAAGGCATTCGCTATGATGCGACCTTGGAATCGATCGGTTCGGTCAAGCTGCTGCAGGCCGATGGCGTGCTGAGCGCGGCCAACGCCAGCCAGATCTGCGATGGCGCCTCGGGGGCGTTGATCGTCAGCCAGCAGGCGCTGAAGACGCACGGCCTGAAGCCCGTAGCGCGCATCGTCAACATGACGGTGTCGGGCGGCGATCCGGTGATCATGCTCGAGGAGCCGATTCCGGCGACGCGGCGGGCTTTGCAGCGCTCAGGGATGTCGATCGGCGACATCGACCTGTACGAGGTCAACGAGGCCTTTGCGCCCGTTCCCTTGGCCTGGTTGCAGGAGCTTGGCGCCGACCCCGAGAAGCTCAATGTGCATGGTGGTGCGATCGCGCTCGGGCATCCGCTGGGCGCCTCGGGCACCAAGCTGATGGCGACGCTGATTCACGCCTTGCAAGCGCGCGGCATGCGCTATGGCCTGCAGACCATGTGCGAGGGAGGCGGCCTGGCCAACGTGACGATCATCGAGCGTCTGTGATCAGGGAATGAATCGTGTTTGCGCCGGATCACGCCGGCGGGTTTGAAAACCTTGCACCGCTGTGAGCAACGCTCGCAGCGGTGCGTATCGACGCGACTCGCCGCGAGTGCGTCCTGCTGTTTGAACGAGCGTCCTGCGGAGGGCTTGTATGTCGAATCATCACTCATCCACGCCAGCGTACTGGAGCCGCCGCCGGTTCCTGCATTGCTCGGGCCTGGCTGCCATCACCTCGCTGGCCGCGCCGGCGGTCCTGGCGACCGAGCGGCAGGTGCGTCAACTGAGCTTCGTCCATACGCACACGGGGGAGACATTGCTGGCCCCTTATGCGCAGGATGGCTGCTACCTGCCGCAGTGCCTGGACCAAGTCACGCACTTCCTGCGGGATTTTCGCACGGGGGAAAGCCATCCGATCGATCCGGCATTGTTGGACATACTGTTCGACCTGCAGCACCAGGCGAATCACGACGATGCGTTCCAGATCATCTCGGGTTATCGCTCGCCGTTGACGAACGCAAGCCTGCGCAGCAAATCGACGGGCGTGGCTACGCGCAGCCTGCACATGGACGGCAAGGCGCTGGATATCCGCCTTACCGGGTTCTCCACCCGCAAACTGCGTGACATCGCGCTGTCCTTGAAACGCGGCGGCGTGGGATATTACGCCAGCTCGGATTTTCTGCACATCGACACCGGACGGGTGCGCTTCTGGTAAGCGCCACGACGGAAGACGATGTGGCGGACGCATGGTGGGCACAGCCGCGTTGAGGCGCAGCCTGTGCTGGATCAAGCGTCTGCCTGGCTGGCGCCGCACGTCTATGCGATCAAGCGCCGGGCAAGCTAGTCCGGCGCGTCACGAGACGGGTCCGGATTGCCGCGGGCGGACGCTCAGTCACGCTGCCATCAGCATTGACCACCATGCGCCCGGGCGGAGGCGTTCCTATACTTGCGCCTCGGATGGGGCCGGTTGCCGCTTGCGCAGGTGTCGCAGCCGGAGGAATTTTTTCTGCTCGTATCGACATGGATGGATTTTGGCCGGACAGGCACCGAACGTGCCGCGCCGGCTTGCGCTGCGATGATGTCAATCGGCGATGTGTTGCTTGATTCACTAGGAGTCCAGTCATGAGTAAGTCGTCCACCGCAAAGAAGGCCCAGCCGCTGCTGCTGCGGCGGAAGTCGCCGCTGACCACGCCCAGCGATCTGAAGCCGCGAGCGGTCGAGGATGTCGCCGGCGCGATGAATGGCGTGCTGGCGGATGTTTTCGCACTGTATTTGAAGACCAAGAATTTCCATTGGCATATGAGCGGACCGAATTTTCGCGATTATCACTTGCTGCTGGATGAGCAAAGCGACCAGCTGTTCGCGATGACCGATCCGATTGCCGAGCGTGTGCGCAAGATCGGTGGCTCGACGCTGAAGTCCATCGGCCAGGTCGGCCGCCTGCAACGTGTGCTGGACAACGATGCCGAGTACGTCGAGCCCGAGGATATGCTCTCGGAGTTGATGGAGGACAATAAGGCGCTTGCCGCGAGGCTGCGCGAGACTCACAACGTCTGCGATGAGCACCGGGATATAGCCAGTGCCAGTCTGCTGGAAAACTGGATCGACGAAACCGAAAGGCGGACCTGGTTCCTGTTCGAAAGCTCACGCAGGGGCGATTCCACCGGCCATTAGAAGAAGCGGAGGCGCGGAGAGCAGAGGAGCCGGACTTGAGTTATTGACATATCGAGGAGTCGCGACGCCGGCCTTGCGCGGCGCGCGGCGAACATGGAAGAGCCGGACTGGCATGGAGGCATGGGCTCCTCCATGGAGGAGCCGGACTTGAGTTATTGAGTTGTCGCTTTGAATGGCGTGATCATGGCTGCCGCGACCTGGCGCAGAATGTCCGCGGAAGAAAAGAACTCAACGATTCCCGGAAGGAGGCTTGACCATGCGGAAGTTGCTGGCGGTGTTGTTGCTCGCGACCTTCTTTCCCGTACTCGCTGCGCAGAGCGACCGCCAGCAGGCAATCGATCGGCAGACGATCAATCGGATCCTCGACGAAGGGCTCAATCACAGCGAATTGGCGCAGACGGCGTCTTATCTGACCGACCGGATCGGCGGACGATTGACCAATTCGCCGCCGATGCGCGCGGCCGAGACCTGGACGCAGGAGCAGTATCGGGCGTGGGGCCTGAAGAACGTGCGCACGGAGGGCTTCGAGTTCGGGCGGGGCTGGTCGATCGAACGATCCAGCGTGCGCATGCTGACGCCACGGGTGCTCCAGTTGCGTGCGATTCCGGTGGCATGGACGCCGCCTACCCCAGGCGCGCTTGTCGCGCCGATCATCGTGGCGCCGATGGAACGCAAGCGTGATTTCGAGAAATGGAAAGGGAAGCTGGCCGGGAAGATCGTGCTGGTCACTCGCCCGGACGAGGGATCCGAGCCCGACAAGCCGGCGTTCCAGCGTTATACCGCGGAGGAACTGGCGCAGCTGGATGCCTACCAGCAGCCTGTCGCCTCCGAGGTGAAGCAGCGCAAGATGCTGGAAACGGCGCAGTTCGAGGACAGGCGCGATGCCTTTCTTGCCGCCGAGGGTGCGCTTGCCTGGGTACGCATGTCGCGTCGTGACGGCGGCTTGCTGCACGGCGAAGGCTATGGCTACAAGGCGGGAGCGACGCCGGTATTGAGCGGCGTGGAACTGGCGGCGGAGGACTATCGGCGATTGGCGCGCCTGGCGAAGGCGGGCGAGGCGCCGACGCTGGAGATCCTCAGCGATGTCCGCTTCCACGACGAGGACACACTGGCGTACAACATCCTGGCGGATATCCCGGGTCGGGATGCGCAGGCTGGTTATGTGATGGCGGGCGCGCATCTGGACAGCTGGGTCGCCTCGGACGGCGCGCAGGACAATGCGGCCGGCAGCGCGATCGTGATGGAGGCGGCGCGTATCCTGGCGAAGCTTGGACTGCGTCCCAGGCGCACGATCCGCTTTGCCTTGTGGTCGGGAGAGGAGCAGGCGCTATTGGGGTCGCTCGACTATGTGGAGCGCCATCTCGCCAAGCGTGCGCCCCTGGCGGATCCGGAGCAGGAAAAGATCAATCCCTACTTCACCTGGCGCACTCGCTGGCCGATCATCACGCAGCCGGGCCACAAGGATTTGGCGGCCTATTTCAATATCGACAACGGCGCCGGCAAGCTGCGAGGCATCTACGCCGAGGGCAACCTGGCTGCCGTGCCGATCTTCCAGGAGTGGCTGGCACCGTTCGCGTCGATGGGAGCGACTACGGTGGCGGCGGCGCCCACCGGCGGCACCGATCATGTGTTCATGCAATCCGTCGGTATTCCGGGATTCCAGTTCATCCAGGATCCTCTCGATTACGACAGCCGCATCCACCACAGCAGTCTCGACAGCTTCGATCATCTGAAGCTCGAGGACATGCGGCAGGCCTCGGTGATCCTGGCCTCCTTTCTGCTGATGGCTGCCGAGCGCGCGGAGCCGTTGCCGAGAATGCCGCTGCCGACCA
>JBEBRC010000190.1:0-6940 GCA_040395055.1 Steroidobacter denitrificans | reverse complement strand
AGGCGGCTCGCGCATGCCTCAGGCTGCCAGAGGATTCGGCTCCGCGTGCTTCTTCACGTTGGCCCAGACGTCGCCGAACGCAGCCGTGATATTGCCCCGCGTCTTGTCGACCAGCGGATAGGCTTCGGTCAGATCGTCGATGCGCAGTACGTCGCGGGGCTTGCCCTTGGGAAATTCGCTATGCACGGTGAACAATAGCCGGCCTTCGACAGGAACGTCGCCGGTGAGCAGGCGCACCGCCGCCATGCGGTCATACAGTGCGTGCTGCGGATTGGCGAACGTGTAGCGCCGCTTGGTGCCGATCGCCGTCCATTCGATCATCTGGTCGCCGCCGAAGATCGCACCGGGCAGATCCAGCACGTCCGCGACCAGGACGCCGCGCTGCGTGAGCAGCAGGTAATGCACGTGGATCTGTCCGCCCATGCCATTGGGGATCAGTACGTCCTTGAGCATCTCGTAGGCGATGCTGGCAATCGCCACGTCGATGGCACGACGCGTGCGATAGGCACGCAGCAACAGATGCACGCACAGTCCCAGTATGCCCAGGATCACGCCGCCTGCGACCGGCCAGGCCCAGGGAGGAATCTGTTCGGGGAACGCCAACATCAATCAGCTCTTTGCATTTCCGTGCGCAACGCCTCCAGCGTCGGTTCAAGCTCCGTCTCCTGGCGCGGCAAGGCCAGCAGCCGTCCCAGGGCGGGAGGGATCGGAACCTCTCGTCCCGTCTGTGGTTCGACGACGTCATTGAACTTCGCCGGGTGCGCGGTTGCAACCAGCACCCAATGTCCACGCGCCCCGCGCGCCACCAGGCGCCGGAACACCTTGGCCGCGGTCGCGGTGTGTGGACACCAGACCTGCCCCAGTTCGTGTGCATCACGGCGAATCGTCGCTCGAATCTCGATGTCATCGACGCTGGAGGCGCCGATCTGCGCCTGCAGTTCATCGAACTGGGGATGCAGGTTGCGCAGGCGCTCCATGTTGCTGGGATTCCCCACATCCATGGCGGAGGCCAGGGTCGCCACGCTGGCCTGCGGCGCCCATTGGCCGGTGCGCAGATACTCGGTGATCGACTGGTTGGCGTTCGTGGCCAGCACGATCTCGCCGATCGGCAGGCCTACATGGCGCGCCCAGATGCAGGCGAGCGCGTTGCCCAGGTTGCCGCTGGGTATGATGAAGTTCGCCCGGCGGCCGGTCTGGCGCCACAGCTCCAGGCCCGCCTTGGCGTAATAGGCCATCTGCGGCAACAGCCGGCCGACATTGATGCTGTTTGCGGATGAAAGCTGGTGCGTGTGCGCGAACGCCGGATCCTGGAAAGCTTCCTTCACCATGCGCTGGCAGTCATCGAACGTACCGCGCACGGCAAAGGTGCGCACGTTGCCGCCCCAACAAGCCAATTGCTGCGCCTGGCGCTGCGACACCAGGCCTTGCGGATACAAGACGGCGACGTCGACCCACGGCTTGCCGTGAAACGCCGCCGCGACCGCGCCACCGGTATCGCCCGATGTCGCCACCAGAATCGTCAGCTTGCGCGGCTCTCCCTCGCGGATGCGCTGCATGCACGCCGCCAGGAATCTTGCGCCGAAGTCCTTGAAGGCGCAGGTCGGACCGTGAAAAAGCTCCAGCACCGATGCCGGCGCCGGTGCGTGTTCCAAGGGCACCAGCGGCACGGGAAAATTGAATGCCTCGCTGCAAACGGCCGCCAATTCCCCGGCCAGCAGGTCGCCGGCAGCGAACGGCTCGATCAAGCGCTGCGCCACCGCGGCGAGTTCGGTGACGTCATCGAACTGGCGATTGATGAAATGCGGGAAGGTGTCCGGCACGTACAGGCCGCCATCCGGGGCCATGCCGCGCGCGATCGCCTGGCTGAGCGTCACCGCATCGCCGGTGCCGCGCGTACTGACGTACTGCATTACCGTGCCCTCACATCATCGAGCGCATCGGCGTCGAGCACGTGGGCACCGATCGGCTCGAGCGTGGAAATCCACGCATCGCAGTCGAGTTCGTGCGCGGTGAAGCCCGCGACCATCGCCTCGCGTATGCGCTCGGCATCCGGCTCCTCGCACCAGGCGAAAACCGTCGGGCCCGCGCCGGAGATCGAACAGCCAAGTGCGCCGTGGCTCATCGCTCCATCCTTGACGACCTGGAATCCGGGGATCAGCGCCTTTCGCTGCGGCTCTATGATGACGTCCTCCAATGACTCGCGGATCAGCTGCAGGTCGCCGGTAAAGCAGCCGGTGAGAAAACCCGCCAGATTGGCCGACTGCCAGATCACGTTCGACAGATCGATGGATCGATTCAGTATCTGCCGCGCATCGCGCGTCGCGAGCATCATGTGCGGATGCACCAGCACACAGCGCACGCTGGGCGGCACCGGGATCTGCTTCACGTTCGGATGGTCGATGCCGACGGTGAGCACCAGGCCGCCGTACAGCGACGGCGCGATGTTATCGACATGCGCCGAACCGCTGGCCACGGTCTCACCCTTCATGGCGAACTTGAGCAGCTCGAGCTTGCTCTGCGGCACCGGCAGCAATGCATTGGCGGCAACGACCGCGGCCACCGCCGAGGCGGCGGATCCTCCCAGTCCGGATCCCAGTGGAATGCCCTTTTCGATTTCCAGGTCGATACCGAAGTCCAGCTGCAGCTCGTGCACCATGCTCAGGACGCCCTGGCCGGCCGTGTTCGCCGCGGGCTCCCGCGGCAAATCCACCGCCGTGCCCGTGATGGAGGTGATCCTCACCCCCTGCTGGGCCGTGCGGCGAGCCGTAACACGATCGCCGATCGCCTGGACGCTGTGGCCCAGCACATCAAAGCCGACCGCCACATTGCCGACGCTCGCCGGCGCAAATGCCGTTGCAGATTGCCTCATGTCGTTACAGTTTCGCACCCAGGTACGCGCACACGCGCAAAAGATCGGCGAATACACCGCCGGCAGTCACTTGCGGCCCGGCGCCCGGACCCTGCACGATCAGTGGATTCTCGTTGTAGCGCTGAGTAACGAAGCGCACCACGTTGTCGGTAAGATTGATATTGGCAAAGGTATGCGAGCGATCCAGCTCGACCAGCCCCACCGCGGCCTTGCCTGCCGCATCCACGGAACCGGCATAGCGCAGTACGCGACCGCGCTCCTGCGCAGCCCGCAGGCGCTGGGCCAGGGATGCATCGAACTCGGGCAGCCGGTCCAGGAACTCCTCGGGAGCGCACGAAGTCAATGCCTCGGGCACCAGTCCCTCGAGCTGGACGTCGCCCATTTCCAGCTTGAGTCCCATTTCGCGGCCCAGGATGATGAGCTTGCGCGCGAAGTCGGTGCCCGAGAGATCGTCGCGAGGATCCGGTTCGGTATAGCCCTTTGCCTTGGCACCGCGCACCACCTGGGAGAACGGCTCCGAGCCGTCCCAGACATTGAACAGGTAGGCCAAGGTGCCCGACAGCACCCCCTCGATACGTTGTATGTGATCGCCCGTGCCATGCAGATCGCGCAGCGTCTGGATGATGGGCAGGCCGGCCCCCACCGTCGCTTCGTACATGTAGTGCGCCTTGCCTTGCCGGCGCGCCTGCTGCAGACGCTGGTAGAACTCCATGTCGGCACTGTTGGCCTTCTTGTTGGGCGTCACGACGTGAATGCCGCCGGCCAGCCAGTCCGGGTAACATTGCGCCACGCTCTGGCTGGAAGAACAGTCGACGATAATCGCATGCGGCAGATGATCCGCGTGCACATGCTGGACGAAGCGTGCCAGGTCGGTGGGTTCGCTCTCGGCGCTGAAGGCATCGCGCCAGCGCTCCAGCGGTACTGCGGAGCGAGCCAGATGCATCCGGCTCGAGCTCATGATGCCGCGCACGCGCAGATCGACCTGCAGTTCGCGCGACAGCCGCTCCACCTGGGAGGCAATCTGGTCGAGCAGCGCGCCGCCGACCAGCCCCGGCCCGATCAATCCGATGGAGATGGTGTGCGGCGAGAGATAGAAGCTCGAGTGTACCGAGCGCAGGGCACGAGAGGATTGTTTGCCGTCGATCACCGCCGAGATGTTGCGCTCGGAGGCGCCCTGCGCGATCGCCCGCACACTCACGCCGGCGGCTCCCAGGGCGCCGAACACCTTCGCCGCCGCTCCATGCGAGCCGGCCATTCCATCCCCGACCACCGCCAGAATGCTGCAGCCGGCGTCGACTTCGACGCTCTGGATCTGGCCATCGCGCAGTTCGCGCTCGAATGCCTGGCGCACGACCGTCTCCGCCTGCAGCGCCTCGGCCTCCGGGATCGCAAAGCAGATCGAATGCTCGGAACTGCCCTGGGAAATCAGGATCACCGAGATTCCATGATCGCGCAACGCGCCGAACAAGCGGTGCGCAGTGCCCGGCACGCCGATCATGCCGGCGCCTTCCAGGTTGACCAGCGCAACCCGATCGATGCAAGTGATGCCCTTCACTGCCAACTTCGAGTCCGGCTTGTCGCAGATCAGCGTGCCGGGTTTTTCCGGCGCGAATGAATTGCGGATCCAGATCGGTATGCCTTTGCGTACCGCCGGAGCCATGGTTTGCGGATGGATCACCTTGGCGCCGAAGTACGCCAGCTCCATCGCCTCGCTGTAGGACAGGGAATCGATGGCCTTGGCTTCCGGTACCAGGCGCGGGTCGGCGCTCAGGACACCGTCGACGTCGGTCCAGATGTGAATCTGCTCGGCATTCAACAGTGCGCCGAAAATCGATCCGGAGAAATCGCTGCCGTTGCGCCCGAGCGTGGTCTGCACTCCCTTGGCGTCACGGGCAATGAAGCCGGTGATGATCAGGGTCGCCGGATCGCTCGGCACGAAACGCTCCATGTTCGCCTGCGATACTTCCCATCGAACCGCTGGTCCCAATGGTCCCCAGGCCACCGACACGATTTCGCGCGCATCGACCCACAGCACTTTGCCCGGCCGCTTGCCACGATGACGCAGGTAGGCGCTGAACAGGCGCGTGGACCACAGCTCGCCGTAGCCTGCGATCAGATCGCGCGCCATCTGCGAGCTGGAGCGGATCAATTGCACGGTATGCAGAATGCCAGCGATGTCGCGGCAGTCCTGGGTCAGTGCGGCGATGAATGGCACGCGCGCCTCATCGGGCAGCAGCGTCTCGGCGATGACCTCATGACGCCGCCGCAGTTCGTCGATACGCTCGGCCAGGGCGCCGTCCTGGTTCTCGGCCATGGTAACCAGGCTGAGCAAGGCATCGGTGACGCCACGGCAAGCCGATAGGACGATACCCAGGCGAGGATGCGGGTCCTGTTCCAGGATCCGGGCCACACGCTCCATGCAAACCGCATCGGCGACACTGGAGCCACCGAATTTATATACGCGCCACCGCTCCACTTGCTTGAGTCTCTTGCTTTGACTTGATCGATCGAACCGGCCCAAAGTCGCCGCGCAAGGGGTCCGCACCGTGCATGGCCACATCGGCGCAGGCGTGCCCGTAGGCGGGCGGTACAGTTCCGGGATCGCGCGGACGCTGGGAGGGCGACACTCTACTGGCCGGCCACGAGCCCGGCAAGCTGCGCGCGCGCCGCCCGTCGGGCCGCATCAATGCGCCCCCAACGAGCCCCGGGGCAGCGCCTAGCCGGTGATGTCCGATCTGCCGAAGGCGAGCAGCGCCGTGGAATCCTCGTCGCCAGGAAAACCAGGACGCGCAAAGCAGACCGTTTCCCCAGGATCGAGAGTCGGACCCGCCACGGCCTGCTCGTTATGATAGATCACCCGCGCCGGGCCCACCTGGATCAGGTCGCGATGCCGCAGCGCCCGACGCACAATGCGACGTGAATTCACCAGCAAACCATTGGTGCTGCCCAGATCCAGCAGCAGATCCTGGCCCTTGTCACGCACGATCAGCGCGTGGTAGCGGCTGACGAACACCGAATCGATGCGTATGTCGGCCTCCTCTCCGCGGCCGACCAGCAGACGATGCGCATTCAGGCCCACTTCGCGATCGGGAAGGCCCTGCATCGTGATCCGCAAGGTTGCCGGCGAAGGGGGTGGCGTGTGCCGCGGTGGCGCGAAGAGTGGCGGCTCCGCGGGATCCTGCGAGAGCTGAGGCGATTCGCGGCCTTCTTCCATGAGGGCGCGATCGGCCATGGCCTCGAGGTCGGCGGGCCGGCCGCCGAGTGCTTCGATGGCGCCCTCGAGCATGGTATCGGTGACCGAGGAGGCATCCTGTGCCGCAGCGTTGGCCAATGCCTGCGCGCACAGGCGATTGATGCTCGCCGGCACACCACCGCTGAAGGCGTGAATTCGTGGCATCAAGCCGCATGGCATGAGGACATCGGGATCCGCCGCCCCGGCGGCGCGCAGGCGATGCGCCACGTAGGCCGCCGTCTGGTCCTCGCTGAAGGCCGCCAGCGAATAGCGCGGCACGCTGGCATCGAGCAACTGTGTCATGCGCGGCGAATCCAGTACCAGGTTCAAGGAAGGCTGTCCCAGCAGCAGGAGTTTCAAAGCCCGTGCGCCGTCGACTTCCAGGGCGGCCAGGTAACGCAATTCCTCCAGCACCGAAGGATGCATGCTTTGCGCATTCTCCACGATCAGCACGCACAGGCGTCCGGTGACGGTTTGATGCGCGAGAAAACGTTCCAGCAGGCGGCGGCGATCGGACTTGTCGTCATCTTCCAAGGCGAAGCCGAACTGGCGCAGGACCTGGAGCAAGAAATCGCGCGGCCCGATCTGCTCGCGCTGCACGACGGCAACGATGATGCGCTCATCCAGATCCTGCGCCAGGCGCCGGATCAGAAAGCTCTTGCCGCAACCGTGCTCGGCCGTGACCACGCCCAGGCGCGCCTTGGTCCACAACGAATGCCCCATGAACTCCAGGGCCCGCAGGTGCTGGTCCGAGGGAAAAAAGAAGTCATCGTCAGCCGTATCGGCGAAAGGCTCACAGGCCAAGCCAAAATGCTTGTCCGCGAGCAAAGCGGCGCTGG
>JBEBRC010000189.1:0-6947 GCA_040395055.1 Steroidobacter denitrificans | reverse complement strand
ATCGGCGGCGAATGCCGCGCTCAATCCGGCATCGAGAAGCCGCTTTGGCGCACCAGCCTGATGCAGGCTGCGACCAGATCCGGATCGTATAGCCGGCCTGCCGCGCGATCGATCTCGTCGATGGCGGCCTCGATGCCGACCGCCGGGCGATACGGCCTGGGCGAGCACATCGCCTCGAGCGTATCGGCGATCGCAAGGATGCGTGCTTCCGGCAGAATCTCCTCGCCCTTCAAGCCACAGGGATAGCCGCTGCCGTCGTATCGCTCGTGGCTCTGATAAATGATGTCGGCGATGGGAGCGCCAAAGTCGATCTCGGCCAGCAGCTGGCATCCCTCGTCGACATGCGTGCGCATCAGCGCCAGCTCGGTTTCGGTCAGCGGCGCCGGCTTGGATAGTATCGACGCCGGCACTGCGATGTTGCCGACGTCATGCAGCAAGGCCGCGACACGCAGCGCGTGCTGGCGCTCGCCATCCAGCCCCGCTTCGCGACCCAGCATCACGGCCAGCGTCGCCAGGCGGCGCGACGACCCCGCCGTATAAGGATCGTGCCGCTCGCTGATGCGCACCAAGGAATCGATCAGGCCTTGCAGCGCCACGTCGGTTCGCTGCAATGATCTCAGTGTCCGTGCCTGCGTACGCTTCGCCTGCATGGCGCACATGACAGCATCGGCCAGGGCAATGAGAGTTTTCTGCTCCTCCTCGCCATAGCCGGCATCGATGTTCGCAACACCGAGGACCGCCACCACTTCACCATCGACCAGAGCCGGCACGGCGAGTTGCCCTCCCAAGTCGGGCAATCCGTCCTGCTGCAGCGTCGGGTCTGGATCGCTGCGGGTCGCAGCCTGCCTGCCGCGCACGCAGTCGGCCAGCAAGCCGGCCTGGGCCAGCGGACGCGGCGACGCCTCCAGGATGGTGGCCTGCGGCTCGCCCAGGTCGCGCCATCCGGCCAAGGCCATGCTCTTGTTCGCCGGATCGACCCGATACAGCCAGGCCAGCCGGCTGCGCGTCGACGCGGCGGCTTGTTCGAGCGCGCGGTGCAGGATCGCGGTCTCATCCAGGCTGGCCGATTGCTTGAACAGATCGACCAGGAACTCCTGCGCCGCGCGACCGGCGTCGGCCTGCTGCCGCGACTGCCGTTCGATGTCCAGGCGCTCGCTCAGATCGTAGACGCAAACAAGCTCGGCGCTGCGCGCGTCGAACTCGATATCATGCCTGGCGATGGCGACGACGATGGCGCGCCCATCCTTGCGACGCTGCGTGTACGCGGAGGCAATCGGCGACTCGGCCGCGGATGGCTCCAGCGCCGTGGCTGCCAAGGCCAGGAATTCCGTGCGGTCGTAGCCATACAGCGTCAACGCGGCATCATTGACTGCGATCAAACCATCCACCGTGCGATCGGCAATCCACATCGGCATGGGGTTCGCTTCGAACACGCGGCGGAAGCTGGCCTCGCCTGCGGTCAAGCGCCGGTTCGACGCCTCGAGCCGCGTGATCTCGGAGCGCAGGCTCGCATGTGTCTGCTGCGCCCGCTCGAGCGCGTCCGCGTGCGTGCGCTGCGCCTGGTCCAGGGCCGCTTCCAGCGAGGCGACTCGTCGTGCCGCAGCGCTGCTGGCGCTGCCCTGGGGGCCAGGGCCCGATGACGCCTGCGCTGCGCCAAGCGTTGGGTCCAGCGCAGGGCCATGAGTCGCTGCGCCGTTGCCCGAGGTGCCTCGGGTCGCAGCAACGGCAGCCGGCCCCAGGACCTCGGCCAGCGCCGCCAGCAGGGATTCGGGTGGCGCGGAGCGGGCCAGGAACCGCTCGGCACCCAGCTCCAGCGCGAAGCGCTCGTACTTGGGATCGTCGTAGCGGCGGGTGTAGAACAGGAAGGGAACGAACTGCAGGCGCTCGTCCTGCTTCCATTTTCGGCACAGCGCGAAGCCGTCCATGCGCGGCAGCACGATGTCGCTGATGATCGCATCAGGGGGCTCGCGCCGCGCGCTGTCCCAGGCCACCAGTCCGTTCCCCGACCTGACGACGCGATGACCGTGGCTCGACAACAGCTCATCGAGCGCGCTCTGCTCGGACTCGCGCTCGAATGCAATCAGGATGACACCCATGCCTTGCCTCCGCCACACCGCGTCGATAGCGGCCGGCTGCTCTGATGGCGCCTGTGCGCACGGACTGAGAAGACCGGGAAGTATGCCGGTCAGGGGGGTGTTTGGCACCGTGGGTGCGGCCCCTGGAGGCGCAAAGAGAGACCTGGCGCACACAATCCCGCGGGACGCATCCGCGCCCGGGCGCTCACTGGCCGGAGCGGTTGACGAGCGTCCAGTACTGGCCCAGCTTCGATACTTGTTCGGTGAATTGCCGAAAATCGACCGGCTTGACGATGTAGCTGTTGGCGTGCAGCGCATAGCTGCGCGCCATATCCGACTCCTGGTCGGAGGAGGACATGATGATGATCGGGGTCGCGCGCGTACGCGCATCGGCCTTGATCCGGGCCAGGACGTCCAGCCCGTCCACCTTGGGCATGTGCAGGTCCAGCAGCATCAGGCAAGGATTGCCGGTGTGGCGCTGCGCGTATGCCCCGCTGCAAAACATGTAGTCCAGAGCGGCTCCACCGTCCTGCACCCACACCACCGGCTGCCTGACATTGCCGATCTCCAACGCCCTGATCGTCAGCTCGGCGTCGGTGGCGTTGTCGTCCGCGAGCAAGATGTGGCTCGAAGGGCTCATGAGTCGCCACGGGCATTGGCCGGAGCATCGGCGCCCGGGATATCGGCCGGGGCATCGACACCGCGAAGTTCGAAGGCTGCCGGATCATTCGCCAGGCCCACTAGAAAGCCGTACTCGCGCGCCACCTCGTGCAGATGCTCGAAGCGGCCGGACTTGCCGCCGTGGCCAGCCGTCATATTGACGTGCAGCAACAGTGCCTGGCCGTTCGTGGCATGTGCACGCAGCTTCGCCACCCATTTGGCTGGCTCGAAATACTGAACCTGGCTGTCCCACAGACCGGTGGTGACCAGCATCGGCGGATAGTCCTGCGCGCGCACGTTGTCGTAGGGCGAGTAGGAGAGCATGTATTCGTAATATTCGCGCTGCGTGGGATTGCCCCATTCCTCATACTCGAGCGTCGTGAGCGGGATGGTTTCGTCGAGCATGGTCGTAACGGTATCGACGAACGGTACATGCGCCACCAGCCCGGCATATTTTTGCGCGGCAACGTTGGCGATGACGCCCATGAGCAATCCGCCCGCGCTGCCGCCGGCGGCGAAGATCTTGTCGCGCGCACCATAGCGATGGTCGACCAGATGATCGGTCACGTCGATGAAGTCCCGGAACGTGTTCCATTTGTGCCGCAGCCGCCCGGCGTCGTACCAGCGACGCCCCAGTTCCTGCCCGCCGCGAACGTGCGCCACCGCATGCACGAAGCCGCGATCGAGCAGCGACAGGCGCGTGGAGCTGAAGGCCGGGTCCATGGACAAGCCATAGGACCCATAGCCGTAGAGATACAGCGGCGCCGAGCCATCCAATGGCGTGTCCTTGCGATAAACGATCGACACCGGGATGCGTTCGCCGTCGCGGGCCGGGGCCCAGATGAACTCGCTGGCGTAGTTCGACGGATCGAAATCGCCCAGCACCAGCTCGCGCTTCATCATGGTCCGCTCGCCGGTGGCCATGTCATGCTCGAAGATGGTCGCGGGAGTCGTCAGCGAGCTATAGGTGTATCGCAGGCGGCTCGCGTCCAGCTCGAGATTCAGCCCCAGCCACATGGTGTAGGCGGGATCGTCCGCCGCCAGATGAAACGCCGAACCACCCCAGGTCTGCACCCGAATCTTGCGCAGGCCGCCCGAGCGTTCGCTCACGGCGAGGTAATCGCGAAACACCTCGTAATCATGTATGAATACCTCGGCGTCGTGCGGCACGACGTCGCGCCATCGCGAGCAATCGCTTGCCTCCTCGAGCGGTACCTCGACGATGCGAAAGTTCGGTGCCTGCAGGTTGCTGCGGATCACGAAGCGCTGCTCCAGGTGCTCGACCTGGTATTCATGGCCGGCGCTGCGCGGCGCCACCATCCGAAACGTGAAAGAGGAATCGTCCGCGGGCGCGAAGCGCCATTCGGAACAAGTCGTGCTCTCGGATCCGATCAACAGGTAGCGCTCCGACTTGGTGCGCTCCACCGTCAGATCGAAACTCTCGTCCTGCTCTTCGTACACGATGCGATCGGCCGTCTGCGGCGTACCCAGCACATGCAGGCGCACGCGCCGCCCGAGCAGTGTGATCGGATCCTTCTCCACGTACAGCAGCGTACGATTGTCGTCTGCCCAGACACTGCCTGCCTCGACATTTTCCAGCACGTCGCCCAGCAACTCGCCGGTGGCGATGTCCTTGATGCGCAGCCGGTACTGTCGCCGACCCACGATATCCTCGGTATACGCCAGCAGCCGGTTGTCCGGGCTCACGTCGTAGCCTCCCAGCTGATGGAAGGCATGACCTGCCGCCAATTGATTGCCGTCCAGCAGTACGCCTTCTGTCGCGCCCGGCTCATCGCGGCGACGCACGATGATCGGATACTCCCCGCCCGTGACAAAGCGCGTTGCATACCAATAGCCGCGGTAGCGCACCGGAACGCTGGCGTCTTCCTGAGGTACACGGCTTACCATTTCCTGGTACAGCTCGTCGATCAACGGCTGGCACGGCGCAAGCATGGCCTCGGCATAGGCGGTTTCGGCCGCAAGATGATCCAACACCTTGGGGTCGCTGCGCGAATCGTCGCGCAGCCAGTAATAAGGATCCTGACGCACGCCATACGGGCTCGCCAGGCTGTGCGCGCGCCGGGTGGCGATGGGGAAAGATGGCACGGAGCTTTTCAATACGGTATCCAGGGACTCGGCGGGCGATGGCGCAACTTATAGCGTGCCGTTCATGGCAAGGTAAATCCGCAGCTCCCTGGAAATGACCACGGAAGGTACCGGACTTGAGTTATTGACATTCCATGCCCGCCATAGCCGGCGCCCGCCGTGGCGAACCCACGCCCGGTGCAGGTTTTGCGTGCCAGGTCTCAGTTGCTGCCCCAGCCATCAGTCATATTTGGGAGACAAGCAACCCCCCCCAGGAGGGCCCATGGCCAAGGCCCAGCATATTCGTCAGGCTTCGGGCAGCGACGAGGTCGATCTGGAGATCGACGATGCACGGCTGGGCGCCGCGGCAAGCCGCCAGGCATCGATCCTGCTTCTGAGTCGCGACACGAATCTCGTCGAAACGATCAAGAAAGCCGCGCCACGCGCCGCATCGCTCGTGCATGCGTCCGATCTGGATCAAGCCGTCGAAAGGCTTTCCGACCTCAGGCCCGGCGTGCTGGTCGCGGATACAGCACACATCGCCGACGTCGCCGCCATGGTGGCCCAGCTGACTCAGCATTTCCCTGAGCTGGTAGTCGTCATTGCCGGCCGGCGCGAAGACAGCGATACGCTGATGCAGCTCACCGCGGCAGGGCGAATCTTCCGCTTTCTGCTGACGCCGTTGTCGCATGGACAGACCCGCCTGGCCCTGGCGGCTGCTGTGACGCAGCATATCGACCTGGCCGCCACCTTGCGGCGCCAAGGCAGCGCCGGCAACGAGCACGGTGGTGGCAAAAATTACGTGCTGACTTATGGTGCGCTGGCTGCCGGCCTA
Organism: Steroidobacter denitrificans; assembly: GCA_040395055.1. Taxonomy (GTDB): domain Bacteria; phylum Pseudomonadota; class Gammaproteobacteria; order Steroidobacterales; family Steroidobacteraceae; genus Steroidobacter; species Steroidobacter denitrificans_A. Next base: position 1,292 of record JBEBRC010000189.1, on the reverse strand, counting down.
TTGTTCGTGGTCGGTGGCGTCTGGTTCGGATTCAATCACTTTGCCGGCAAACCCGACACGCCGGCCGCAACCCGACCGGGCGTACCGGCCCAGTCATTCGATGGCGTGCCCGAACGGCCCGATCCAGTGCAGGCCGAGATCGCATTGGCCAAGGCAGCGTTCGATCAAGGCAGATTCGACGAACCCGCCGGCGACAGCGCGCTCGATCTGTATCTCAGCGCGCTGGCGCTGGCGCCGGACAACGAGGTCGCCAAGGCCGGCATCCGCAGCGTTGCGGATAAAGTTCTCGAGCGTGCCGAAAGCGCCTTGATCGCCGAGCGACTCGAAGCAGCCGTGCTCGCCATCGAAAGAGCGCGCAACATCGACTCCTCTCATCCCCGGCTTTCCTTTCTGGACACCCAGATCGAGCGCGAACGCGAGCGCCTGACGCTCACCCAGGCGCAAGAAGTCGGCGCCCGGGTGCGTGCGCTGGTGGCGCAGGCCAACGATCGCATGCGCACCGGCCGCCTGCTCGTCCCCTCCAACGCCAATGCACGAGACGCCTTGCTCGAAGCGCGGCGTCTCGATCCGACGGATCCGGCGGTGGTGCAATCGATGCGCGAGCTCGGCCGCATCCTCGTCGATGAGGCCGGCAATGCACTGGGCGACGACAACCCGGATGAAGCGCGCCTGTTCGCAGCCGCTGCCCGCCAGTTGGGCTCGGCGGGCAGCGCGCTGGCAACGATCGAACGCTCGCTTGCCGAAGCAAGCCGCGCGACCTCCCCACCCGAGGCGCGCGCTGCATCCTCGGACGCCGCCCAGGCCGCCCCCCCGATCGCCACCCTGATCGCCGAACTTCGCCAGCGGCTCGACGCCGGCAAGCTGATCGAGCCGCAGGGCGACAGCGCGCGCGACTCGCTCGCCCGGCTTGCCGGCGCCGCGCCCGATCGCCCGGAAGTCGAAGCGCTTTCCCGCGCCCTGAGCGCACGCCTGCTCGACTCGGGCAAACAAGCCATGGCGGCAGGAGCCTTCGATCGTTCCGCGCAACTGCTGGCGGCCGCACGCGAACTCGGCGCGCGGTACGACGAGACCTCGATCGCTCAAACCGAACGGGATCTCGCGCGCGCGCGCGAAACACAGGCCATGCAGGCCAATGTCGTCTCGGCAGCGGCGCTGACACGCACCAGAATGGTCAACCCCGTGTATCCGGAATCGGCGCGCCGGCGCGGTATCGAGGGCTGGGTGGAGCTGATCTTCACGGTCACGCCCAATGGCACCGTGGACGATGTCGAGGTGCGCAATGCCAGTCCCGC
>JBEBRC010000188.1:0-6968 GCA_040395055.1 Steroidobacter denitrificans | reverse complement strand
CCGCAGCCGCAGCCCGACACGGATGGCGTCGCGGCGGCGGATAACACGCCGCCCACCATTACGGGCAACCCGGCGGCCAGCATCGTGGTCGGTACTGCCTATGACCTGGTGCCCAGGGCGCAGGATGCGGACGGCGATACGCTGGCCTTCTCGATCGAGAATCGCCCGGAATGGGCCACTTTCGATACCACGAGCGGACGATTGAGCGGCACGCCGGCAGCGGCACACGTCGGTACCAGCAATGAGATCGTGATCAGCGTCAGCGACGGCCGCGCGAGCGTCGCGCTTGCCGCCTTCTCCATCACGGTAGCGCTGGGGGGCAGCGTCGACATCGAGCCAGTAACGGTCGATGGCAATGCCGTTGCGCTGTCATGGGAAGTACCGACACGCACCATGATGGGGCAGACGTTGGCGGATCTGTCCGGTTATCGGATTCATTACGGAAAGCATCCGGACGTATTGAGCGAGTCGGTCGAGATCAAGAGTGCGGGCGCCAATACCTTCGTGGTACAGGACCTGGCGCCAGGAACCTATTACTTCGCGGTTCGCGCGATCACGGAGAATGGATCGTACAGCTCCCTGTCGAATGTCATCAGCCGCGTGATCGGTTGAGGCGCGCCAGCGCGTGTCATGGAATGAACGCGCAGGTCGCCGCGACTGGACGTCGGCGGGCCAGGCGTTGTACGTGAATCAATTACAGCGCATCGATGCGTGTCGGGCTAAGCCCGGAAATTGATAGAATCGCATGATGGCGATTTCGCGTTGCGCGATGAGTCCAGCATGCTCAGTACACTTCGCACTGTACGACAACGAGCGATCCTTCGTTGGCTCCAGTTTCAAAGGATGTCGACTCTACGCAACTTGTTGCATCTGAGAGCATCCTTGTTCGTCTATGCCGCGATCGTTCTGGTCGCCGCCTGGATCTATGCAGCCGTTGACATCCTTGCCGACCGGCGCCAGACGCTGGCCGTCGCGCGCGGGGAACTGTCCGTCTTCGCCTCCGGGCTCAATGTACATACCGAGGCCATCCTGGCCGATGGCCTTGGGACGGGACGCGCGGCCGCCAATCATCTGGCCTCGATTGGTGGTGTGGATGGTGCCGCCGTGCGGGACGCCTTGTCCTTGCTGCGGGGCGACCTGGTCAGCGGCGTATATGTGGATGCCGTGTTCGTGGCGTCGCGGAATCGTCTGCTGGTCGCCGGGAGAGATGGTTATCGGGAGGCCGCCGAAGGCGTGCCGTCCTGGTTGCAGGATGCCTTCGACCGGATGCCTGAGCTCTTCGTTGGTCCGTCGATAGGATATCCACACCAGCCGGAGCGGCGGGAGATTCCGATTGCCACCAAAGTCCTGGGCGAGGGAGGGTCGGTGGTCTACGCGGGTGCGTGGATCGGAATCGAAGCCTTGCATCAGCGCTACGCCAGCTTTCTGCCCCAGGATACCGTCATGGGGCTGGTGGCGGAGGACGGCGAGATTCTGGCGCGGGTGAGTTCTGGTACGCTCAATCTCAGGAGCGAGGCCATGCCGCGCGTCGGCAGCATGGAAGTGCATCGCAAATTGATGAGCAGCGCGCGCGCGCGTCCGAGCATCGTCGAAGCGCGCGGACCGACCGGCCTCGATATGATGTATGCCGTCTCGCAGCCAGAGCCCGCGATCGCCATATTGACGGTAGTGGGACGTACGCAGCAGTCGATCATGGCGCCATGGTATGCAAGGATGCTGAAGAAACTTGCGGTGGCGGGTGTCTCATCGGCGATGCTGCTGTTGCTGACGCTGGTCCTGCAACATTACGTCGGCGAGCTGAATCGGGCGCAGAAGGCACTCGAGCAAGTGAACGAAATGCTCGAGAAGCGGGTGGCCGAGCGCACGCTGGAATTGAAGCAGTCGAACGCGCGGCTGGCAGCGGCGAATGAAGAGCTGGAGGCCTTCAGCGCCGCGGCATCGCATGATCTTCGTTCGCCTCTGACGACGATTTCCGGCCAGGCGGGTTTGTTGGAGCTGAAGCTGGACGATACGGCAAGCCCGGAAGTCCACGAACGGCTCGATCGAATACATGCAGCGGTACGGCGCGCGGTCGAGGTCATCGAAGGGATGCTTTCGCTGGCGCGGATCTCGCGGCATGAACTGCGGCGTGAAGAGGTTTCGCTGAGCGCGTTGGTTCGTCAATGCGTCGATGAGATCTCGGAGCGCGAGCGCTCACGCGAAGTCGATTGCCGTATTCAGCCGGAGATGAGAGTCATTGCCGATCCCCGGCTGATGAAATCCCTGCTCAGCAACCTGATCTCCAACGCATGGAAGTACAGCGTCAGAACGCAGCGGGTCGAGATCGATTTCACCTGTGAGCAAGGGCCGCTGGGCCCGGCGTATTGCGTGAAGGATCATGGCATCGGTTTCGACATGGCTCATGCCGGCCACCTGTTCCAGCCATTTCGCCGCTTGCACTCGGTATCGGAGTTCCCGGGTACGGGCGTGGGGCTGGCGATCGTCGCCCGCATCGTTCATCGCTATGGGGGGGAAGCCTGGGCACGCGGCGAGGTGGGGCGAGGAGCTGCGTTCTGCTTCACGTTGCCTTTGGCGCAGTATCACCGGCAAGAGGAACTCCAGGCCTGACACCGCTGATGGGCTGCCGGCGCCGCAGGTTCAGGTGCTGGCGCGCGGCTCAGCAAAGCGGCGGAGCCGGCGAAGCCGCCGTCCGGCAAAAACGTCAGTCTGCTATCTGTGCGCCATCGATCCGAAAGCGCAGGTAGGGCAGCTCCTGCTGGGAAATGCTGCGAATGCCAGAGTGCGCCGCGATCTGCTCGCCAGGCTTCAAGGCTGCGTTGAGGCGCACGGTCGAGCCTTGTTGGATGACGCGCCCGCTGCCATCGACGAGAACAGGCGTTACCTGGAAATTCCTGAGCGTGACAGGTGCGCGATTCTGCACCACCACCAGTAGTTGGCCCTGGGCATCGAATTGACTTGTGGCACCGACATAATTGCCGGGATTCTGCGGCAGATCCATGCGGACGAATTCCGTGGCTGCAAGCTGACCCAGCTGGCTTTGGGAGCCCGCTGCGGCGCGGTAATATTCCATGGCCTTGACCTTGTCGCCTCGATCGCGAGCGATCGTACCGAGGTAGTAGGCGGCTGGTGCGGTCGGTAGCAGCTGCGCGCTTTTGGCAAGCCATTGCTCGGCTTGCGCTTTGTTGCCGGCCTGGAATTGCGCTACCCCGGCTCCCAAATAAGAGCCGAAGTATTCCGGATTCAGTTCGATTGCTTGTCGGTAATGGGCAATGGCGGCGGTGGGCTGTTTGTCTGCCAGCGCCAGTTCCCCCAGTAGTTCATGGAACCGCCCCTCGCGCGGGAGCAGGCGCGCGGCATCGGTAGCGGCTGCCTTCGCTGCGGCAAAATCCTTCTTGCCGGCGGCGGCAAGCGCTTGGTCATATTTGTCATAGGCAGGCTTGGCCTCGCGCAGCGATTTTAGATGTGCTTCGTAGCGCTGAGCGCCAAGGTCGCCACCGCGGCCCAGCTGAGTCGCGGTGAGCTTGTTTTTCTCCACCCGTTCCGCAGAAGGCGGGTGGGAAGCGAACAAGCCTTCCAGCCAGCTTGCCTGTCTGCGGTCGTCTGTCTCGGACAGTCGTACAAAGGTTTCCTGCAGCGTGACAGCGCCCCAAGGGTCGTAGCCGGCGAGCTTCATGTATTTCATGCCGTAGTAGTCGCTTTCCAATTCCTGGTCGCGGCCGTACTTCTGTTGAATCATCTGCGCGCCAACGCCGGCGCCCTGGATCATGAGTCCTGCCAGGTTGGCGTCGGCGCCGCCGATGGCAGCACCGATTTGTGCCGCTGCCATGCCTGCCTGCAACAGCGTGCCGCGTTCCTGGGCCTTGGCGCCGTGCCGCGCAGCAGCATGAACGAGTTCGTGGCCGAGCACGGCGGCAAGTTCCGCTTCGTTGCGCAGCTCCGTCAGCAGTCCGCGATTGATCGCGATCTTTCCTCCCGGCAGCGCCCAGGCGTTCGGCACCGAATTGTTCAGCACGACGAACTCATAAGGCAGCTGGCGGTCGGCGACGGCTGCCAGCTTCCGGCCGACTTCACTGACATACGTAGTGAGATCGGGCAGCACGTTCATCTGGCCACCTTCGCTTTGCTGTGTCGGGGAGTAGTGTTGCTCGCCGATCTGCAGCTCCTGGGCTTCGGAGATGAATTGGATCTCCTTCTTGCCCGTAACGGGATTGACTCCGCAGGCCGTCAGGGCCAGTGCCAGCGCGAGCCAGGCGAATGTCTTGAAAATGCGCACGGAACCCTCTTGCTCAGCTTGCCGCATGCCGTAAAGATGCTCTGTAAGGTATCGTACTGGCCTGCTTGAGCGAAGCATAGATCAGCGCCGCCGGGACGCCGCAGGATCCTGGGAGCAGGCTCGTCCAATGCCCGGGGCTGAAGAGCCAGAGCGCGCGCCGCAGGAGCGAACATGACCAACGTATATGATTTCGACGCCAGGCTGCCGGATGGCTCATCCGTATCGTTGCGGGACTTTACCGGCAAGGTGTTGTTGATCGTAAATACCGCCAGCGAGTGCGGATTCACGCCCCAATACGAGGGTCTCGAAGCGCTCCACCGCAAGTATCGCGATCGCGGATTGGTGGTGCTGGGCTTTCCGTGCAACCAGTTCGGTGGGCAGGAACCCGGCTCGGCATCCCAGATCGGCGACTTCTGCAAGAAGAACTACGGTGTCAGTTTTCTGCTGTTCGACAAGATCGACGTCAACGGCGGACAGGCGCATCCGCTATATCGATGGCTGGCCAGGGCGGCGCCTGGCGTGCTGGGCACGCAGCGCATCAAATGGAATTTCACCAAATTCCTGGTCGATCGCCAGGGACAGGTCGTGGATCGCTATGCACCCGCCACGAAGCCTGGGGACATCGCGGTCGACATCGAGTCGTTGCTTGCCTAGTGCTCCACCGATTGCGAGTGCCGGCCGCCGGGGCGCGAGATTCGTCCCAGCGCCTCGCCCGCCTCATCCTGGGCGGTTTTGTCGATCGCCAGATCGCCCAGGGACAGGATCCCGATCAGCTTCATGTCCCGCGTCAGGACCGGGAGCCTGCGGATCCGCAGTTCACCCATGTTTTCGGTGACTTCGTCGACGGTTTGGTCGTCGAAGCAATACCTGATCTCACCGCTCATGACCCGCCGGATCGGTGTGTCGACCCCCAGTCCCTCGGCCACAGCTCTCACGGTAATGTCACGATCGGTGATGATGCCCACCAGCCGGCCGTTTTCCTCGACTGGAAGTGCGCCGATATCGAGTTCCGCCATCAATCCAGCCGCCTCGCGGATCGCCTGGTCGGGCCCGACCAGGCGCACGTCCCTGGTCATTGCCTCGCTTACTTTCATGGCCATCTCCGAAAACAACACCCTGGACGCAAAGGTTAAACTAATCCAATTCGCCCGTCCTGGGTGACATCGAAGCGCGCCTGGTGGGCGTGGCTTGTCGGCGGCTGCGCCAGGATCAGTCTGCAGGGCGGGTCGAACGTCGAACACCCAAAACGCCCCGTGAGCGCAAGCGATCCATGAATGAGACATCGCCGCCCCTACTCGAGCGCATTGCACGGCGCTGCTGCGCCTGGTCGGAGCGCTGGATTCCAGATGCCTACGTTTTCGCGGCCCTGGCGGTGGTCATCGTGGCGTTGTCAGCCATGGCGCTGGGCGCCTCGCCGACGCGCACGGCGCGGGCATTCGGCGACGGATTCTGGAGCCTGATACCGTTCACGATGCAGATGAGCTTCATCATCATCGGCGGTTACGTGGTCGCAAGCTCACCACCCGCAGCGCGTTTCATCGACGGGCTGGCTGCATGGCCGAAAACCGGGCGCGGCGCCGTTTGCTGGGTTGCGATCATCAGCATGCTGGTGTCGTTGGTGCATTGGGGCTTGAGTTCGATCCTCGCCAGTTTGCTGGTCCGGGCCCTGGCGCGGCGCGAAGCGCTGAGCATGGATTATCGCGCCGCCGGAGCGGCGGCCTACATGGGCATGGGTTCGGTATGGGCGATGGGCCTGTCCTCGTCCGCGGCGCAGCTGCAGGCCAATCCCGGCAGCATGCCGCCAGCGTTGCTGCCGATCACAGGCGTGATTCCGTTTGGCGAAACGATATTCCTGTGGCAGTCGATCGCGTTGACGGCGATATTGATCGTCGTCACGGCGTGGCTCGTATGGCTGACCGTGCCTGTTGGCTCCCAGGTGCGTACCGCCGCTCAGCTGGACGTTGCCAACGATCCGCCACCGCGCCAGATGGCGACCCGGACGCGCCCTGGCGAATGGCTCGAGTACAGCCCCTGGCTCAATGTATCGATCGCAGCCCTGGGGGCGGCCTGGCTGGTCGAGGAGTTCGCGACCAAAGGTGCCAGCGCCGCGATCTCGAATCTCAACACTTACAACTTCCTGTTCCTGATGCTGGGCCTGCTGCTGTGCTGGCGCCCGCGCGTATTCCTGGACGCTGTTGCGCGCGGCGTGCCGGCGATCACAGGCGTACTCATTCAGTTCCCGCTTTATGGCGGCATCGCAGCGATCCTCACGGCGGCGACGGGCAGCGACGGCGAGAGCATTGCCCATCATCTTTCGACCTTCTTCGCGCAGGCGGCAACGCGCGAGTCGTTCCCGGTGGTCATGGGTGTCTATTCCGCCGTGCTCGGCTTCTTCGTGCCCTCCGGCGGCGGCAAATGGATCATCGAGGCGCCCTATGTCATGCAGGCGGCGAACGACCTGCAAGTCCACTTGGGTTGGGCGGTGCAAATCTACAATGCGGCAGAAGCACTGCCCAATCTGATCAATCCGTTCTGGATGCTGCCTCTGCTGGGCATCCTGGCGCTGAAGGCGCGCGACATCGTCGGTTTCACGATCGTACAGTTCGCAGTGCATGTGCCGCTTGTACTGCTGCTGCTGTGGCTGTTCGGCCTGACCCTGGAGTATCACCCTCCCCAGATGCCCTGAGCGGGATGC
>JBEBRC010000187.1:0-7029 GCA_040395055.1 Steroidobacter denitrificans | reverse complement strand
TGGTGACCGACGGCGCGACGGCGACGGGCAACGCGCTGGTGCGAGCCCTGGTCGCAGCCGGCGCGGAACAGGTCTGGGTCGGCGAGTCGCAACCCGGCGCCGCGTTGCCGGGGCTCGAGGAGCTCGCCGCGCTGCCCTCGGTGACGCTCGTGCCGCTGGACGTCACCGATCCCGCTTCGGTGCAGCGGCTGGCCGGCCAGATCGGCGGGCAACTCGACATCCTGATCAACGACGCCGAGCTGCAGCGCGTGCCGGCTGGCCCGCCGCCCAGCGGCGTGGCATTGGCGCGAGCGCAAATGGACGTCAATTACTTCGGCTTGTTGAACCTGATGCAGCACTTCGACCCCCAGGCGCACGGCACGGCGTGCCGCAGCCTCGAGGCATGGGTGAACCTGCTGTCCGTGCATGCCCTGAGCAGCTTTCCCCCTCGAGGAACGTTCTGCGCCGCCCAGGCCGCGGCCCTGTCGCTGTCGCACTATCAGCGTGCGCAAGCGCGGGCATGCGGCATGAGAGTCATCAATGTATTCCCCGGCCCCCTGGCCGGGGAGGCGGCGCCCGGTTCCCGGCTGGCGACATTGCAGCCCGCCACGCTGGCACGCGCAATCGTCGAGTCGTTGCGCGACGCCGTGGAAGATGTGTACCCCGGCGAAGTGGCGCAGCAGTGGCTGGCGCGCTGGCTCGAGAATCCGAAGGTTCTCGAGTACGAGCCCGATTGATCGATCCTTCCGGCATCCAGGTGAAAGGGTGCGCCTGGATGGGTGATGAGTCATGGCGACGTGCACCAGGAGCGTGAGCGCGCCGTCTTCGCCATGCCGACGATAGAGGAGAGAGTGTCATGAGCTCAGCCGGCGGGGCTTTGTGGGGGGCGTTCGACGAAACATGGCGCCGTCATGCCGCGAACGAATTCCTGCACCTGCCCGCTACGGTCCATGGCCAGGTGGCGACATGGAGCTACTCGAGCGCGCGCGAGGCGATCGATCGCATCACCCGGCGGTTGGAGGATGCGGGTGTCCAGGCGGGTCATCGTATCGGCCTCGCCCTGGACAACCGGCCCGAATTCTTCCTCTACTTCCTGGCGCTCAATCGAATCGGCGCCAGCGTGGTACCGGTCAATGCCGCGATGAGCCGCGAGGAACTCTCCTATGTCCTGTCGCATGCGGACGTCGCCGCGGTGCTGGCCGACGAGCGTCATCTGGAGTCCTTGCGTGCCGCCTTGCCTGCGCAGGTCGCGTTATGGGCGGAAAGCGGCCGGCAGGCCGCCGCGGCGTTCCTGGGCAAACCGATGGCGGCGGCGAGCGAGGCGGCGCTGCTGTATACCTCCGGCACCACCGGCCGGCCCAAGGGCTGCATCCTGACGCAGGAGTACTTCGAACAGCTCGGACGCCTTTATCTGGGTATCGGCGGCTATTGCAGCTTTCGCCCCGGCGTGGAGCGCCTGATCACGCCGCTGCCCGTCACGCACATGAACGCGCTCGGCTGCTCCTTGATGGCGATGCTGCTCAGCGGCGGCTGCCTGATCCAGCTGGATCGCTTTCATCCTTCCAGCTGGTGGCGCAGCCTGCGCCTGAGTCGGGCCACCTGTTTCCATTATCTGGGCGTGATGCCGGCCATGCTGCTGCGCGCGCCGGCCAGCGCCGAGGACGACTTGAGCGGCACGCTGCGCTTCGGCTTCGGTGCGGGAGTCGATCCGCGGCATCATGCGGCCTTCGAGCGCCGCTTCGGCGTGCCGCTCATCGAAGCGTGGGCGATGACCGAGACCGGAGCCGGCGCCTGGATCACCGCCAGCGAAGAGCCGCGGCACGTGGGCGAGCGCTGCTTCGGACGTGCGCCGGCAGGACTGCAGTGGCGCGTGGTGCGTGACCAGGGCACCGATGCCGCCTGCGGCGAGCCGGGCGAACTCTGGGTGCGGCGCGCGGGTGAGAATCCGCGCGCTGGCTTCTTCGGCGGTTACTACAAGGATCAGGCCGGGACCGATGCCGCCTGGCGCGAGGGTTGGTTCCACAGCGGCGACATCGTGCGTGTGGATGCTCAGGGTTCGTTCTTTTTCGTGGACCGCCTGAAGAACGTGATTCGGCGCAGCGGCGAAAACATTGCGGCGGTCGAGGTCGAAAGCGTGTTGCTGCAGCATCCTGCCGTTCAGGCCTGCGCCATCACTGCGGTGGCGGATGAAGTGCGCGGCGAGGAGGTGTTCGCCGTCGTCGTGTTGCAGGCCGCGGCACGCCCGGCCGCGGCGACGGCGCGCGAGCTTCAGGCCCATTGCCTGGATGCCTTGAGCTACTTCAAGGCGCCCGGGTATTTTTCATTCGTCCCGGAACTGCCGCAGACCGCCTCGCAGAAGCTGGCGCGCGGCCAGGTCAAGCAACTCGCCGCCGAATGCCTGGACGGCGGGCAGGCGATCGACCTGCGCGGCGCCAAGAAGCGCCCTTTCAGCCAGCGCTCGAGTTGACGTTCCCGCCATGTATCCGGGCGGCTTGCAGGTTGACCTCGATCTTTCCCAGCAGCCGGTTCAAGCGTTCCAGATCCGACGCGGACAGTTTGGCGAAGGCGCCGTGGTAGACCTGTGATGCGCTGCGCTTGATGGTCCGCAGCGCGCGCCGTCCGGCAGGCGTGATGCTGACTTCCGTGACGCGCTGATCGGACTGCCGCGGCGCCTGGCTGACCAATCCTTCATCTGTCATGCGCCGCACGAGCTTCAGCAATGTGGGAAGTTTCATCACCGCCATCTCGGCGATCAAGCCCATGGAGGAGGGGTTATGCTCGCTGAGGATCATGAGTACGCGCCAGTGCGGCTGGCTCATGCCGCGCGGCTTGAGTTCCTGCTCCAGGCACGCCGTGTACAGGCCTTCCACGCGGGCAATTCGGTAGAACGGATAATCGGCGATCCGAAACGACTCCTGCGCCGGATCGGCGCGCTTGGCAAGCGTTGGCCCCAGTGCCGGGATGGAGGCGCGGGCCGGACTCTTCATCATGATGCGGTCCTGTTATCCTGATGCGTGAATGAAATGGCATGACCGTCGCTGCGGCGACAGCGAGCATAACCAAAATACTCTCTGCACATGTGAGCGGAACCAGGGCACGCAAGAATGCAAAGCGCAGCATTGATTGTAGTGGGAGCGGGGCAGGCGAGCGCCGAGATGGTGACCGCGGTGCGCCACGAGGGTTATACCGGACGTATCCAGGTGATCGGCGCGGAGCCGCAGCTGCCGTATCATCGACCGCCCTTGTCCAAGGCTTATCTGGCGGGCACGGCCAGCCTGGATTCCTTGATGCTCAAGGCGCCCGCCACCTATGACAAGGCGGACATCGAGTTCGTGCTCGATACGCGAGTGGAGGAAATCGACCGAGCACGCAAGCATGTCGTGCTGTCGGATGGACGCAGCCTGCCCTACCAGCGGCTGGCGCTGAATCTGGGAGGCCATGCGCGTCCATTGAGCATCGATGGCGTGCGCGATGCCCGGGAGCTGGGCAATTTCCATTATGTTCGTACCATCGGCGACATCGATCGCCTGCGTGGCCAACTGGCCGGCGGTGTGCGGCTGGTGATCATCGGCGGCGGTTACATCGGGTTGGAAATCGCGGCGGTCGCGGTGCAGCTGGGAGCGCAGGTGACGGTGCTCGAAGCGGCGCCGCGGGTGCTGGCCCGCGTCACTGCGCCCGAGTTGTCGGAGTTCTACCAGCGGGTCCATCGGGAGGCCGGCGTCGATGTGCGCACCGGGGTCTCGATCGAGCGCTTCGAGCTGAGTGCCAGCACCGACACGATCGCTGCGATCATCTGTCGCGATGGCGAATCGATCGCGGCGGACATCGTGGTGGCCGGCGTGGGATTGATTCCGAATACGCAACTGGCCAGCGATGCGGGACTGGCGATCGACAATGGAATCGTAGTCGATGAATTCGGCCGCACGTCCGACCCGGACATCGTCGCAGCCGGCGACTGCGCCAATCATCCGAGCGCCTTCTACGGGCGCCGTGTGCGCCTGGAGTCGGTGCCGAATGCGATCGAGCAGGCACGTTCGGCGGCTGCGATAGTATGCGGCCGCGAGCGACCCTATGATGCCCTGCCCTGGTTCTGGTCGGACCAGTACGACCTGAAGCTGCAGATGGTGGGTTTGTCGCAAGGCTACGATCAACTGGTGGTTCGCGGCTCGACCAGCGAGCGCTCGTTCGCGGTGTTCTATCTGCAGCAGGGGCGTGTGATCGCCGTCGATGCCGTCAAGCGCCCGCAGGAATTCATGGTCGGCAAGAAACTGGTGGCCGGGCGGATCGCGCCCGATCCGCGCAAGCTGGCGGACATGGCCGTGCCGGCGAAGGAGTTGCTGCAGCCATGAAGGACCCGGGCATCTCGCGCGCTGCACCCCGGCAGGCGCGGCTCGCTGCCATATCGCGCTCGTAGCGAAGCCATATCCTGCCGGTATCGCTCGCGCGCGGCATGACGGTGTGCGCTCACGCCGTGTAACATCGTGCCTCCAGTCACATCGATTCGTCGGTGGATCGCCAGCATCCGAGCGTCGCACCATCGTCGACTCGCGTGCAGTCCTGCCGCGGCGCAGCGGCCAGAGCATCGAGGTAGCCAGAGCAATGAGTACAACAGTGAGCGTCGGTTCGCTCGAGATCGAGCAGGCATTTCTTGCCTTCGTCAACGAGGAAGTATTGCCTGGCACGGCGCTGCAACCGGAAGCTTTCTGGAGCGGGCTGGAGAGGATTCTGGCGCGCTTCATGCCGGACAACGCCACCCTGCTGGCCAGGCGCGATGCGCTGCAGGCGCAAATCGACGCACGTTGGCGCGAGCGTCGCGGCCAGCCGTACGACGTCGAACAGGAAACCCGGTTTCTGCGATCCATCGGCTATCTGGTGCAAGAGCCTGGGGAGTTTCGCATCGGCACCGAAGGCGTCGATCCGGAGATTGCCGAGGTCGCCGGCGCGCAGCTGGTGGTTCCGGTCAACAACGCCCGCTATGCGCTGAATGCGGCGAACGCGCGCTGGGGCAGCCTGTACGACGCCCTGTACGGCACCGATGCGCTGGCACCGCTCGTGGCCGGCGTCAAGGGGTACGACGCCGAACGCGGCGCCAAGGTGATTGCCTATGCACGCGCATTCCTGGACCGGATCGCGCCGCTGGCGGCCGGCCGGCATGCCGATGCAGCCGGCTACGCGATCGAAGGCGGCGCCTTGCGCGTGCGGCTGCAGGATGGAAGCACCAGTGGCTTGTCGACGCCGGCGCAGCTGGTGGGATGGCGCGGACCGCTCGAGCAGCCGCAGGCGGTGTTGCTCCAGCACCATGGTTTGCATGTGGAGATCTGCATCGATCCGCAGCATGCGATCGGCAAGGGCGACGCGGCGGGCGTGTGCGATGTGGTGCTGGAGGCGGCGATGACCACCATCCAGGATTGCGAGGATTCCGTCGCTGCGGTGGACGCGCCGGAGAAGATCGCGGTCTATCGCAACTGGCTCGGGCTGATGAAGCACGATTTGCAGGCGACCTTCGCCAAGGGAGCGGGGACGACCACACGACGCCTGAATGCGGATCGAGTGTACAGCGCTCCGGGCGGCCGGCAGATCACGCTCCCCGGCCGCAGCTTGATGCTGGTGCGCAACGTGGGCCATCACATGGAAACGGATATCGTGCGCTATGCCGGCAAGCCGGTGTTCGAGACGGTTATCGATGCGCTGACAACCGTCGCCATCGCCCTGCACGATATCCGCGGCGCGCGCCGCAACAGTCGTGCGGGATCGGTCTATGTGGTCAAGCCCAAGATGCATGGACCCGAAGAGGTCGCACTGGCCAACTGGCTGTTCGATGCCGTGGAGGATGTACTGGGGCTGCAGCGCAATACAGTCAAGATCGGCATCATGGACGAGGAACGGCGCACCAGCGCCAACCTGAAGGCGTGTATTGCCGCCGCGCGCGAACGCATCGTATTCATCAATACCGGCTTTCTCGATCGCACCGGGGATGAGATCCATACGGCGATGGAAGCCGGACCGATGCTGCGCAAGGATGAGATCAAGGCGCAGCCCTGGATCGTTGCCTACGAGAAGCGCAACGTGGAGATCGGTATTGCCACGGGATTCGCCGGCAAGGCGCAGATCGGCAAAGGCATGTGGGCCATGCCCGATCTGATGGCGGCCATGCTCGAGGCCAAGAGCGCACATCCGCGCGCCGGGGCCAGTACCGCCTGGGTGCCCTCGCCGACCGCCGCGACCTTGCACGCGCTGCACTACCACGAAGTGGACGTGGCCGCCGTGCGCGCAGCGCTCGAGCAGCAGCTGAATCGCGGCGCGCCGCTGGGCACGGACGATCTGTTGACTCCTCCCCTGGCAGGCGCCGACTGGACGCCCGATGAGATCCAGGCGGAGCTGGACAACAACATCCAGGGCATCCTTGGTTACGTCGTGCGCTGGATCGACCAGGGTGTGGGCTGCTCCAAGGTGCCGGACATCCATGACGTCGGCCTGATGGAAGATCGCGCGACCCTGCGCATCTCCAGCCAGCATGTGGCGAACTGGCTGCAGCATGGCGTGTGCACGCCGCAGCAGGTGCGCGCGACATTCGAGCGCATGGCCGCCATCGTGGATGCGCAGAACGGCGGCGATCCGCAGTATTCGCCCATGGCGCCGGACTTCGCCGGCAGCATCGCCTACCAGGCCGCCTGCGATCTGGTGTTCGAAGGGCGGGCGCAGCCGAATGGATACACGGAACATATCCTTCATCGGCGTCGCCGCCAGCTCAAGGCCGCACGAGGCTAGCCGACCGAGCCCCGGGGGCGCATGGCCGGCGGCCGCCAGGCGCCGGCCGGATGAGCCCCGGACACTCGTCCGGGGCAAACTCGTATACCGCGCCATGACGCACAGGCGCAATGCTTGCTACACTTCGCCGCCGTTCGCCTCGCGCCACATCGAGCGCGAGGGTGCCTTTGGCTTTGAATTTGAATTGATAATGCGCCAATACGCCGCGTCTCGTATCGAGCATGCGCCACGGTCTTGGCAGGGGTGCCGGAACATTCTTCGACGAGCCATTCCTCGATGAGC
>JBEBRC010000186.1:0-7140 GCA_040395055.1 Steroidobacter denitrificans | reverse complement strand
TTTCCATGTTCGGCGGCATTTCCGGCCGTGCGGCTCTGAAGTGCTCGAAGTCCGCCGCACTGTAGACGAGCATCTCGCCGGCGCCGTTGTGACGGTAGAGATCATCGCCCTGCCCGGGCTTCACCTTGCCCGCCCAGCTATTGAAGTCAGCCAGCTCTTCCTTCGGCTTCTGCGTAAACAGGTTGTAGGCGATCCGTACTGTCAGCTCGCCCGCCGCATGCAGCTCTTCAATGATCTGGTAATCCTCCGGGTAGTTCTGGAAACCGCCGCCGGCATCGATGACCCCCGTGACGCCCAGGCGGTTGATCTCGCGCATGAAGTGACGCGTGGAATTTTTCTGGTAGTCCGGCGGCAGCTTCGGCCCCTTCGCAAGCGTCGAATAGAGAATGCTCGCATTCGGCTGCGCGAGCAGCAGGCCGGTCGGATTGCCATGGCGGTCGCGCGCGATTTCTCCGCCGGGCGGATTCGTCGTGCTCTTCGTATAGCCGACGGCACGCAGCGCCGCCGCGTTCAGCAACGCGCGATCGTAGAGATGCAGGATGAACACCGGAGTGTCCGGCGCGATCGCGTTGAGTTCATCGAGCGTCGGCAAGCGCTTCTCGGCAAATTGATGCTCGGTGAAGCCGCCGACGACTCGCACCCATTGTGGCGCCGGCGTCCGATCCACTTGCGCCTTCAGCATCTCGAGCGCCACGGCGAGCGAGCGCACGCCATCCCATCGCAGCTCCATGTTGTAGCTCAGGCCGCCGCGGATGATGTGTATGTGACTGTCGATGAGACCCGGGATTGCACGTCCGCGCTTCAGATCGACGATCCTAGTTTCAGGCCCCGCGTGAGCCTGCGCGTCTCGCTCGGTACCCACAGCCAGAAACTTCCCGTCTGCGATGGCAACCGCCTCGGCGTTCGGATTGGCGCGATCGAGCGTCGAGAAGCGGCCATTGATGAGGATGAGATCGGCTGTCATGGGAAACTCTCCGGGTGAACGTGGTGCGCGCGGCGCAGCGATCCAGAGCGTGGACGAGGCCAACGCTGTGCCGCTTGCGATCAGTTGTCTTCGGTTCCAGGCCACGATGGTTCTGCCTTCAGCACGCGGCCAAAGATCAATGACCTTCGGACGCGTCGAACATGGTGTTGGCGTAGGTGATGCCGAGGGCTTCCATGGACATGGCGCTTCCTCCGAAGTTGAGGTGGAGAACAAGATTCGTGTGCGACGATGCGGGATAAACCGAACGTCATCTTGTATGTCAGTGCCGCTTGTTGGTGATCAGTGCGACTGCGTTGCTCGAGCGTGGGGCGCGAGGAGAGGAGGTCGATTGCGGTTAAGCGCTCGAACGACATCGCTTGCTCATTGGCTTAGTTCACGCAAGACGCGCCTGCGCGCCTGGGCCGCAGAAGCAGCGTTCGGGTCTTTTATGAACTCTTTTGTGAACTCTTTTTTTGCGGCTAAATCATTCCTTCCCTTGACGACCGCCGGACGGCGGCGGAAGAAAAATGATTGGCCGCAAAGATCGCAAAAAAGAAACGGAGATCGCCGCGAGGATCGCGGCTGTAGGTCGGGTTTCAACCCGACGCTTTGCAGGTGTCGGACTGAAGTCCGACCTACATCTCGCGTCAGAGATCTCAGCTGAACCCCAAGCCGGCCCAAAGCAAAATCCGGCTCGCGGGGTCATCCTTGATCTCTCGTGTTTGGTAACGCACTACATAGCCCACGCGGTACTCCTCCGAAAGCTGCCATGTGATGCCGGCCCGGGCTTCGCCGATGGGCCGCTCGACACGATGCGCTTCCACTTCGACGGCGCTGTCCCTGATCTGTCCTTGCAGGAACGCGTTATACGCACGCGCACGTACCTTCAGCCCGCTACCTCACTAAACGAGGCCGACGAGAGTTCGCCCGGCTCAAACTTGTGGATGAATACGGAGTAGCTCATCTCGACTTCTAACGCTGCCGTTAACCCGCGGCGCGCATCTTCGCGCGACGTCGGGTGGAACGGATTGTCGTTTCATGAGGACAATCCCGGCTTCAGCGCGATGTGCTTGTATTCGATGAAGTCCTCCATCGCCGCAACGCCATTGAGTCTTCCCAAGCCAGACTGCTTGAACCCACCCTCCTCCGTGCCATCGTAGACCTTCGCCCAATCGTTTACGAAGACGCTGCCCGACTCCAGTGCTTGAGCGACCCGCAGCGAACGGTCGAGGTCTCGCGTCCAGATGCTTGCGGACAATCCATACTCGCTGTCGTTCGCGAGAGCGATGGCGTCTTTCTCATCCTTGAACCGCTGGACCGTAATGACAGGGCCGAAGGTTTCCGCTTGCACGATGGCAAGGCTGTTGTCCGAAACCTCGAGCATAGTTGGGCGGAAGAAGGCTCCCTTCGCGAGCGGACCGTCCGTTATTGGACCGCCACGGACGATCGCCTTTACGCCGGCACTCAAAGCTTCTTGAACGATCTTCTCGACGCGCTCGACGTTCTGCTTATCGATGAGCGGTCCCATGTCGCTCAATGGATCGGAGGCGGGTCCCACCTTGACGTTCCGCAACCTTTCGGCGAGGCCGTCGCGCACAGTGTCGTAAATGCCATCCTGCACCAGCAGCCGTGAACCCGTCATACAGAACTGCCCAGCGAACACCGTTAGCGCCTTCTCGAGGATGGGCAGCATGGGTTCGATGTCGGCGTCGTCGAACACGATCATCGGCGCCTTACCGCCGAGTTCGAGCCCAAAACGCTTCATTGTTCGCGCACCAACCGCACCGATGGCGGCCCCAGTCTTCGTGCTCCCCGTAAAGCTGATCGCCGGCACCTCGGGACTCTCCACAAGGAGCACCGATCCGTCCGCTCCGCTCTCGGCAAACATATTCATTACACCCTGCGGAAGGTCAACGGCCTCCGCGAGAATTTCAGCGAGCACGCTGGCGGTCTGGGCGGCCTGGCCGGGCATCTTGGCAACAACTGTGCAGCCCGCGGCAAGCGCTGGGGCAAACGAACGCACCGAGAGAATGACGGGGGAGTTCCAGGGAACGATGACACCAGCCACGCCCATCGGCTGGCGCAAGATGATCGAGATGCTGCCCGGTTTGGGCAGGGTGGCTCGGCCCGATTCCGTCCGGGCCATCGCGGCCCAGTACCGCAGCTTGCTGGACGCTCCATCAACCTCGAACGACGCTTCGCCGCGCACCTTTCCGTTTTCGAGCGAGAGGATGTCGATCAGCCGATCGCGGTTCCTCTCGAGCGCCGCCGCCATTTGGTCCAGAACCCTCGCGCGAAGTTCGGCATCGTGCGCCCAGGCCGTGCCGCGAAAAGCGCGGTCGGCCGCGACGATGGCGGCCGCAGCCGCGGCGCCGCCGTCATCCGGATAGTCTCCGATGCATTCATAGTTAGCTGGATTGTGGGAGATGCTGCGCTTCGTCGAGGAGACGAACATGCCGTTGATCCAGTTCCGGGCAGAGTATGTCTTCATTTGAGCAATCCTTCCGCCCAGTTCAAAACCGCGGTGTTGTTCATAGCGGTAATTCCTAGATCATTAAGCGTAGAGGCTGGCGATTTTCTCAGCCGCGGCAATCACAGTGATGTTGGTCGCCACCGAGGGCACATCAGGGAAGATCGAAGCGTCGGCTACACGCAGCCGCTGCACACCAATCACCCGCGCTTCAAGGTCAACCACTGCTTGTGCGTCACCCGGTCGGCCCATGGGAACAGTCGAGGTTGGGTGGTGATAGGTATCAAGACTGGCTTTGACACTGGTAAGCAACGCCTCGTCGGTGTCATTGCCCAGGCCTGGATTGAGCTCGGAATGAATCAGCGTGTTCAACGGCGCTGTCGTGCCGATTTTGCGAGCCAGACGAATGCCATCAAGTAGACGCTGTCGATCCTTGGGCTCGGCGAGAAAGTTGAGGTCAATGCGAGGCGCAACAAACGGATCGCGACTGGCCAAGGTCACCTTGCCACGAGACAGTGGCCGGGTCAGCGCGACCGCGAGAACAAAGCCAACCTGTGTCGGACTTTGCTCATGAGGAAACAAATGGGTCGCGGTGATGTGCAGATCCAGATCGCCGTTTTCAGCTGTGCTGCTATGGGTCCAGAGCTTGGCGCCGATAGCTGGCGACTTCCTGCCAATTAGCTCCGGCTTTGCCGCGTAGGCATTGTAGTAAAACGGATGGTCCATCAGGTTTTGCCCAACGGGCAGGTCAGCAACCAGTGGAATCTGCAAGGCGCGCAAGTCCTCACGCGGTCCTATGCCGGATCGCAACAGGATCGCTGCACTTCCGTAGCTACCCGCAGATAGAATGACTTCGCCGGCCAAGAGCTTTTCACCATCGGCCAGCTGCACACCGATCGCGCGCTTACCATCAAATAGCACTTTGTCGACAAGACTATTGGCGCGGATCATCAGATTGGCGCGACTGCGCACTTCATCAGTGAGGTAGGCCATGCCGGTGTTGACCCGTACACCGTTGACGATATTCATCGAGTACGGGCCTACACCATTGGCATCCGCACCATCAAAGTCGCCAACTCTCGTGTAACCATTAGCCACTGTCGCGCTGATAAATGCCCGCTGCATCGGCGTGACGTCGGCATCATCGAGTTGATTCACTGGGAGAGGGCCATCATGGCCGTGCAAGCGATTAGCACCCGCACTATGCGTTTCTAATTTCTTGAAGAATGGCAACAGCTCTTCATAGCTCCAACCTGGCAGCCCCCAGCGCTCGAAATCAGTAGGCCGAGCACGAATTGCCACGGCGCCATTGATGGCTGAGCTCCCGCCTAACACTTTACCGCGCAAAGCGCCGATCGCATGATCGATGTATCCCGGCTGAGTCTTGTAGCCCCACTCAAACTCAGGATTGCCATTGGCGCCGACAACATCGCTGCTCGCAATGAGCGCAGGATAACTTCCTGGGCTATAGCTATGCCCTGCCTCCAGCAGTAGCACCCGACGAGCAGTGTCTTCGCTCAACCGCCGGGCCAGCACTGCGCCAGCCGAACCACCACCGACGATGATCACATCGAATGCGCCAGGCTTGCCGTCGCCCTTACCGGCCTTGTCAGCAGGCTCCGATGCACGCGCTAAACCACTGCCAACTGCGAGGGTAGCCGCAGCCATAACACCACCGGCAAACACAGCACGGCGAGCGGGGTTGTTTAATGAATTTGTCATCAGGATGTGATCTTTTGGTGTCAGCAGTTTGGAACCAGGCTTCGCAGCGGCTTTTATCGACATGGGCGTATTCCTCTGACGCTGAGATGAAGAATAAGATTCGAGTGCGACGATGCCAGAGAGAGCGAACGTGATCTTGTCTCTCAGTGCTGCTTGTTGGCGTTCAGTGCGACTGCGTTGCTTAAGCGTGGGACGCGAAGAGATGAGTTCGATTGCGGTTCAGCGCTCGCCAAGTTGACAGTTGTCGGTTGACGGTTGACAGCCAGAGGGGCGGCTTTTCTTGCCGTCAACTGTCAACCGTCAACCCGCCAAGTAAGCGCGATTGGGTTTCAACCCGACGCTTTGCAGGTGTCGGACTGAAGTCCGATCTACATCTCGCGTCACAGATCTCGACTGAACACCAGGCCGGCCCAAAGCATGTTCCGGCTCGCTGGCCATTCCTGATCTCTCGTGTCTGGTAACGCACGGCCGTAGGGCTGATGCCGCCGGGACAGCCGTTCCCGCGATGCGTGACCTAGCGTTCGCCATCGCAAGTTCGCGGGCCTCGGATCCGTAGCCATTTCCTTCGGTATGGATAAAGGTGACGTCTGCCCGGCATGGAGCGGGCTGCTGCGGAAACGCTGTTCGTGCTCCGCACGCCGGAGCAATCCGGCGGGCGGAGCAGACACCAGCGTTCAGGCCAGGAACGGCGGCGGATTCTCGCCGCGCAGCCGGTAATTCGGTCGCGGCCGCTCGAGACGGATCGATTCAAGCACTGTATAGACGTGATACTTGGTCTGGGTGGTCACGCCGGCAAGGCGTTCGGACCAGAGCTTGCCATTGCTCGTCTTCTTCTCGAGCACGTGCTTGGTCGCGTAATTGGCCATCGAGTTGATCCAGTTCCTCGCCTGGGCCGCAGAAGCCTGGCGTCACAGATCTCGACTGAACACCAAGCCGGCCCAAAGCAAATTCCGGCTCGCGGGCCCATCCTTGATCTCTCGTGTTTGGTAACGCACTACATAGCCCACGCGGTACTCCTCCGAAAGCTGCCATGTGATGCCGGCCCGGGCTTCGCCGATGGGCCGCTCGACACGATGCGCTTCCACTTCGACGGCGCTGTCCCTGAACTGTCCTTGCAGGAACGCGTTATACGCACGCGCACGTACCTTCAGCCCGCCCCAAACGTAAAGCTCGCGAACACCCGCACGAACGGCATTGCCCACCACAGGTGAAGGCTGAGAAATGTAGTCAGCGCGTTCGGGCGTGAAGCTCCACCATGGAGTATTGACGAATCCCCATCGGCCGGACACGGCAACGCTTGCTTCGGTGAGATAGCCTGCGCTGACTTCCGTTCGCCACTTGAGTTCGTACTCGGTCGTACGTGACTGAAAGTTCGAAGCAAGCAGCGACTGGCGCGCCCAGACAAAGCGCAGCGTGGGCTCTCCGCCATCGGCGATCTGATGGTCCCACCCTTCCGGGACGCGTTGCTGATCGAGACCTGTGTGGATGCCACGCTGCGCCGCTTTGGCGGCGTCCCAACCAAGCACACCGAATGTGAACGACGTTTCGTAAACAGGTGCTGCAGGATGCGTAATGAACCTTCGGCTGTTCGAGACGAACATGAGGCTCGCATACGGTCGATCGAGCGGTAGCGCATCGTGACTGTTCAGATCGTCGGGGGTGAAGGCTATCAGCCCCACTTGCAAGGAATGCAGTCGAAATGCTCCTTTGCCGGCCGTTGACGAGGGCACCAGCGGATCCAGCCATTCAACGACGGGATCTAACGAGAACCACCAATTTCTCGCACGTCTCCCCGCTAACGTGACCGCGAGTCCGCCCGTATAGTCGAAATCGCGATCGGCAAAGGACAGTAGGTCGTTGTCGAACGCGACCGTCCAGCCGGCGTTGCGCTTTTCCTGGCCGCTCGCGTCAAGCGGCAATCCGCGTGGTCGACCATTTTCGAGCTGAGGCCCGACCACGGTGCTTGCATCCGTCGGCGACTCAT
>JBEBRC010000185.1:0-7142 GCA_040395055.1 Steroidobacter denitrificans | reverse complement strand
CTGGCAATGCCGCGCAGGCCGCGACCCAACGCCACCCGCGGCTCGGGTCGATGAAAACGCTGTATGAGATGCTCCGCTGCCGGGCTGGCGGCCAGCGATTGCTGCAGCGCCATCAGGCCACCCGCGGCCTCGCCCGGTACGCCCGAAATCATCAGCAGGTCCCCTGGGCGCGCCCCCGCGCGGCTCAGCCAGCGCTGCGGCTCGACCCATCCGGCCACCTGGATGGTCACCACGGTTGGCCCGCGCACGGTGTCGCCGCCCACCAGCGCCACATCGTAGCGCTGCGCCAGCTCGAACAGGCCCGAGGCAAACCCTTCCAGCCAGCGCTCATCGGCCTGCGGCAGCGACAAGGACAAGGTCATCCAGGCCGGTTGCGCGCCCATGGCAGCCAGGTCGCTGAGATTCACCGCCAGGGCGCGATAACCGACGTCGGCCGCGTCCGTGCCGGCCGGGAAATGCACCGCCTCGACCAGGGTGTCCATGGCCACCACCAACTTGCATCCAGCACGCACATCGAGCACCGCGGCATCGTCGCCCACGCCCAGCAGCACCTCCCGGCTCGACGCGGGACGAGTGAAGTAGCGGGCAATGATGTCGAATTCACCGAGACTCATGCTGCATGCAGGCCTGTACGACCAACCCTCCCGCGCCCGGCACTCCACGACCCACATGACGCCGGCAAGCCATCAGGCGCGTACCGGCGGGTCCACGCCGTCGCCATCCGATCAGCCCGCACGCCTGGGGCGGCAGCGCCTACGATTCCGCCGTACGAATCGCACGCGCCGCGCGATCGAGCACGGCGTTGACATATTTGTGCGCATCGGTGGCGCCGAAGCGCTTGCACAGATCGACCGCCTCGTTGATCACCACACGATACGGAACCTCGATGCGCTGCTGCAGCTCGTACACACCGATCATCAAGATGGCGGCCTCGACCAGGTCGAGCTGTTCCAGGGGCCGATCGACCAAGGCAGCCAGCGCTGTCCTGATCTGTTCCTGCTTGCCGATGCAGCCATCCATCAGCTCGCCAAAGTATTCGCTGTCGACCCCGGTCGCCTCATTGCCCTCCAGCAGCTGCTCCTTGATCAGCGACGCCGGCTGCTGCGTCAGCTGCCACTGGTAAAGACCCTGCATCGCGACCTTGCGCGCGACGGAACGTCCGCGAGTCCCGCGCACCAGTTTTCGATTCGAGGTTTGATTCATGATGAAAGGTCGCAACGGATACCGCGGACATGAGCTGGCACCGCCGGCATCAACTCTCGATACGACGCAGCAGGTTGGCAAGCTCGAGCGCGCACAGCGCGGCATCGGCGCCCTTGTTGCCCGCCTTGGTGCCGGCACGCTCCACCGCCTGCTCGATGGTGTCGGTCGTCAGCACGCCGAAGGACACCGGCACGCCGGTATCCTGGGCCACTCGCGCCAGCCCGCCGGCGCATTCGCCGGCCACGAAATCGAAATGCGTGGTCGCGCCCTTGATGACGGCGCCCAGCGCCACGATCGCATCGTAGCGCTGGGTCTGCGCCAGCCGCCTTGCGACCAGCGGCAGGTCGAATGCGCCCGGGGCGCGGATGATCTCGATCTGCTGTTCGCTGGCGCCGTGGCGCTTGAGCGTGTCGAGCGCGCCGCGCACCAGCTGATCGACGATGAAATCGTTGAAGCGCGAGGCAAGGATGGCAAAGCGCAGCTCACGGCACTGCAGATCGCCTTCGATTATCTTGATGGAATCCATGGGATGGCTGCGAGCACCGAATGACTTAACGGAGTGGACGTGTAGTGAGCCGGATGACGAGCGCAAAATTATCACGCCTGCGACAGCCAGCTTGAGAACCGGCAAGCAGTATAGCGATTCACACCGCGCCTGACCTCACGTGCCTGGCGCTTGGGGTCTGGGACTGGAACTGGGCTGGCGTGGCCCGGCGATCCAGTGCTGGCGCACCCTGGCACTCCGACGGCCGATGCACCTCGAGCGCGCCTCCCGCCCTGCTGCACCCCTGGCGCCGCGACCAGCGGTGGTGGTGCCCCGGCCACAGCCTGGCGCGATCCTGGACTGGCGCTCCGGCACGCTAGCGCAGCGCTCGAGCGATTCAGCTGGCGACCCGCCGCTCGCTCACCCGGCCGTTCACCCAGTGGCCCGCTCGAGCCGTGCTCGCCCGGCCATTCCCTCGCCCAAACCCGTGCTCGCCCGGCCGTTCGCCGCCGCCCGAGCCCGCCCCGGCCCCGAAGCCGCCCGCGCGGCGCTCAGCGATCCACGTACTCGACCACTTCCAAATCGAAGCCCGACAGGCCGTGCATCTGCTTCGGCGCCGACAACACCCGCATCCGGCTGACGCCCAGGTCGCGCAGGATCTGCGCCCCGATCCCATAGGTACGCAATACTTTCGCGCCCGTCGCATCCGGCACCACCGCCGCCGCGGGTCGGCCGATCGCCTGCACCGCATCCATCAGATCGCGCGCCGATTCATCCGGACGCAGCACGACGATCACGCCACTGCCTTCCTCGGCAATGCGCTGCATCGCCGAACGTATCGGCCAGCCCAGCGCCGGATCATGAATACCGATCACATCGCCCAGGGTGTCGCGCAGATGCACGCGCACCAGCGGCACCGAGTCCTCGCTCAACTCGCCGGCGACCAGCGCCAGATGGACCGTGCGATTGACGTGGTCCTCGAAACAAAACATGCGGAACGCACCGAATTCGGTCGCGATCGACTGCTCGGCGATGCGCTCGATGGAGCGCTCCTTCTCCAAGCGATAGCGAATCAGGTCGGCGATCGTGCCCATCTTCAACTGATGCTGCTGCGCGAATTTTTCCAGGTCCGGGCGACGCGCCATGGTGCCGTTGTCGTTCAGGATCTCGACGATCGCCGCCGCCGGTTCCAGCCCCGCCAGGCGCGCCAGATCGCAGCCCGCCTCGGTATGACCGGCACGGGTCAAGACCCCGCCCGCCTGCGCCATCACCGGGAAAATATGCCCCGGCTGGCGCAGATCCTCCGGCTTGGCATCGCGGCGCACGGCGGCACGAATGGTCTGCGCCCGATCATGCGCCGAAATACCCGTGGTCACGCCTTCGGCGGCCTCGATCGACACCGTGAAGTTGGTGCCGTGTTCCAGATGCGTGTCGCTCACCATCAGCGGCAGCCGCAATTGACGGCAGCGATCGCGCGTCAAGGTGAGGCAGATCAGGCCGCGCGCATAGCGCGCCATGAAGTTCACATCCTCCGGACGCACGAACTCCGCGGCCATGACCAGGTCGCCTTCATTTTCGCGATCCTCGTCGTCCATGATCACGACCATGCGCCCGGCGCGCAGGTCAGCCAGAATCTCTTCGATCGAATTCAGGTTCATACGGGATTCGCAAGCCTTTCCAAGTAACGGGCAATGATATCGACTTCCAGGTTGACCCGCCGCGCGCCCGGCGCCGCCCCCGGCATCGTCTCAAACGTCGACCGAGGTGGCGAAGCCATGGCGCCCAGCACCTCCCCCAGCGTCGTCACCGCCAGCGTGTGCGGAATCAGATTGACCTCGAAGCAAGCGCCATCGACCTCGTTCACGGTCAGGCTGACGCCATCGATGCACACCGAACCCTTGCGCGCGATATAGCGCGCCAGGCTCGCCGGGACCTCGAACCGCACCCGCAGCGAACGCGCATCCTCGCGCGTATCGATCACCTCGGCCACGCCATCCACATGGCCCGTGACATAGTGACCGCCCAGCGGCTGCCCGGCGCTCAGCGCCTTCTCCAGATTGACCCGCTGCCCCACTCGCCACTGGCCCAACGTCGTGACGTTCAAGGTCTCCAGCGACACATCCGCCGCAAACGCAGCGTCCTCCAAGCGCGTCACCGTCAAGCAGCAACCGCTGACGCTGATGCTGTCGCCGATCGCGACCGACGCCAGCTCCAGGCCCCGCGCGGCCACCAGCAGCTCCACGTCCCCTTGACGCGGCGTGAGCGAGCGCAGCTCGCCGATGGATTGAACGATACCTGTGAACATGAATGGCAACAGTCGTCGAATGATCGTTGAATGAATCCAAGCCCGGCCCTCACTCGCCTGCGCGCTCCAGCCAGGCTGTCGTGCAAGCGCCCAGAGCGATCCGCAAGGATGGGAGGTCTGCGTGGCAGCGCGCTGCCTCAGGCAGGGGTCGTGCCAGGCCCGGGCGGCCGGAAAACCAGCTTCACGTCCGGGCCGATGCGCGCCAGGTCTTTTAACTCATAACGCCGCGCCTCCTCAAGGCGCTGCAAGGACGGCAGCATCGCCATGGCCTTGGCCTGCGGACCCAGCGCCAGCGGAGCATAGTAGACGATCAGCTCATCGGCCATGCCCAGCTGCAGGATACGCCCGGCGAGCGTCGGGCCCGCCTCGACCAGCACCTCGTTGCATTGCCGTCGGCCCAATTCGCGCCACACACTGTCCAGCTCCACGTGGCCGCGTGCATCCACGGCACCTGCGATCACTTGCGCACCCGCGCGCCGCAGGGCCTCGGCCCGCTCATTCATGGCCGCCGCCTCCGCGCCACCGTGCGTCGCGGCAGCGGTAAAAATCAAGGTTTCGCCCGCCACCTGGAACAGGCGCGCCGTGGCCGGCGTGCGCAAGCGCGTATCCAGCACCACCCGCAGCGGCTGGCGGCCCAGCAGCTCGAGTGCCGGATCGCGCACATTGAGTTGGGGATCATCGGCCAGGACCGTCTCGATGCCCGTCAGGACGGCGCTTGCCTGCGCCCGCAGGCGTTGCACATCCGCGCGCGCCTCCTCGCCGGTGATCCAGCGGCTGACACCGTTGTCCAGCGCCACGCGGCCGTCCAGGCTGGCGGCGAGCTTGACCACCACCCGCGGCACCCCCTGGGTCATGCGCTTCTCGAAGCCGAGATTCAATTCGCGCACCTCGTCTTCGAGCAACCCGGTGCGCACCTCGATGCCGGCGGCGCGCAACTGCCGCACACCCTCGCCATGAACCTGCGGATTCGGATCCAGCGCGCCGCAGATCACCCGCGCCACCCGCGCCCGGATCAGTGCCTCGGTGCATGGCGGCGTACGGCCCTGATAGGAATGAGGCTCCAAAGTCACGTAGACGCTCGCCCCCGGCGCCTCGCTCCCGGCCGCGTGCAGGGCGCGCACCTCCGCGTGCGCCTCGCCCCACTTCAGGTGGCAGCCTTCTCCCACGATACGCTCGCCCTGGACCACGACGCAGCCCACACGCGGATTGGGATGATTGCTGTAGCGCCCCTGCTGCGCGAGCTCGATCGCCCGCCGCATGATGCGCTCATCGAACGCGCTGAACATGTGCCTTATTTCTTTCCCGCCTCGGATTTTCTCGCCGCATCGGCCGCGGCCCACAACGCCAGCTGTCCCGCATCGGCCCCCAGGCTGCGCCGATGCCGCATGCGATCGATCTCCTCGCGAAACGCATCGACGTCCTGGAAGCTGCGATACACCGAGGCGAAGCGCACGTACGCCACTTCATCCAGGTCATGCAGCTCTTCCATCGTCAGCTCCCCGACCAGCCGCGACGCCACCTCGCGCTCTCCGAGCGTGCGCAGCTTGTGGCAGATATGCGCCACGGCGGCATCCACCGCCTCGCTGGCGACCGGGCGCTTCTCCAGCGCCTTGAGCATGCTGTTGCGCAGCTTCTGCTCATCGAAGGGTTCGCGGCTCGCATCACTCTTGATGATGCGAGGCATGACCAGTTCCGCCGTCTCAAAGGTAGTGAAGCGCTCTTCGCATCCCAGGCATTCGCGGCGACGGCGAATCTGCTGCCCTTCCCCGGCCAGACGCGAATCGATGACCTTGGTTTCCTCGTGATTGCAGAACGGACAACGCATGATGCAACGGCCGCATCAGCCGTATACCGGAAATCTCGCGCACAGCTCCTGCACCTTGCCGCGCACGGTACGCACCACCGCATCGCTCAATTTCTCATCCAGGATGTCGGCGATCCAGTCCGCCAGCTGCAGCACTTCGGCTTCCTTGAAGCCGCGTGTGGTCGATGCCGGCGTCCCCAAGCGCAGGCCGCTGGTCACGAACGGCGAGCGTGGATCGTTCGGCACCGCGTTCTTGTTGACCGTGATATGCGCCCGGCCGAGCGCGGCGTCCGCGTCCTTGCCGGTGAGGCCCTTGTCGACCAGATCGAGCAGGAACAAATGATTGTCGGTGCCGCCCGAGACCACCTTGAAGCCGCGCTTCATCATGCCGCCGGCCATGGCGCGGGCATTCGCCAGCACCTGCTGCTGATAGGTCGTGAACTCCGGCTGCAGGGCTTCCAGGAACGCCACCGCCTTGGCCGCGATCACGTGCATCAGCGGTCCGCCCTGCGTGCCCGGGAACACCAGCGAGTTCAGCTTCTTGTGCAGCTCCTCGTTGGGGCGCGCCAGGATCAATCCGCCGCGCGGGCCGCGCAGCGTCTTGTGGGTGGTACTGGTCACCACGTCGGCATACGGCACCGGGTTGGGATAGATGCCGGCGGCCACCAGGCCCGCCACATGCGCCATGTCGACCACGTAATAGGCGCCCACCTCATCGGCAATGCGGCGCAAACGCTCCCAGTCCACCACCCGCGAGTAGGCCGAGAAGCCGGCAATGATCAGGCGCGGACGATGCTCCTGCGCCAACTTCTCCACCTGCACGTAGTCGATCTCGCCGGTGTTGGGATCCAGGCCGTACTGCACCGACTTGAACAACTTGCCGGAAAAATTCACCTTCGCGCCGTGGGTGAGGTGCCCGCCGTGGTCCAGGCTCATGCCCAGGACGGTGTCGCCCGGGTTGATGAGCGCCAGGTAGGCCGCGGTATTGGCCTGCGACCCCGAATGCGGCTGGACATTGGCATAGTCGGCGCCGAACAGCTGCTTGGCGCGATCGATGGCCAATTGCTCGGCGATATCCACGTGTTCGCAGCCCCCGTAGTAGCGCTTGCCCGGATAGCCTTCCGCATACTTGTTCGTCAGCACCGAACCCTGCGCCTCCAGCACTCGCGGGCTGGCGTAGTTCTCGGACGCAATCAGCTCGACGTGATCTTCCTGACGGCGGCGCTCGGCGTCGATCGCAGCCTTGAGTTCGGGATCGAATTCGGAAATCGTCAGATTTGGGGCAAACATGGGGGGACCTCGAGGTGGGAGCACGCCATTGTACTACGTACGAACCCCCGTGCCCG
>JBEBRC010000184.1:0-7165 GCA_040395055.1 Steroidobacter denitrificans | reverse complement strand
CCGGGCGTGGACATTGCAACGATAGACATTACGCTGGATCGCGGCGTGCTGTCGGTGAGCGGCGAGCGCCAGCAGGAAGCATTGGTGCAGGACGTGGAGCGCAGCCGCACCGAACGTCCCCATGGCCGCTTTCATCGCCGCTTCACGTTGCCGGACACGGTTGATGCGGCAAGCGTGCGCGCCGTGGGCCGCCATGGCATCCTCGAAGTGACGATTCCGAAGCAGGAGAAGGCGCAGCCGCGGCGTATCCAGGTCGCCGCCGCCTGAGCAGCGCGTGACCTGCGTGACCACTGTGACCATCAATGCGTGACCCGTGATCGAGCGCGCGCCATGCGCGCTCCGTGACGGCAACGCCGAGCGAGCCAAGGCCGGGCGATAGCTAATCGCCCGGCTTTTTTTGTTGCGCCCATTGCCGCGCGGGGTGCTGCAGCCGCGCAAGCGCGGCGCAGGGTTCGTGGCGCTCGAGGCGTAATCTGGGTAGGATGCGCGCCGTCCAATCAACGATTTCTCGCGGAGTAACGATGACAATAACGGCTGGCGCCCGGTTCCGGGCCGCTGTTGCGCAAGAACGCCCCCTGCAGGTGGTCGGTACGGTCAATGCCTACAGCGCGCTCTTGGCGCAGCGGGCGGGTTTCAAGGCACTGTATTTGTCGGGAGCAGGGGTGGCGAATGCCTCCTTTGGACTGCCGGACCTGGGTATCACCAGCCTGAACGATGTGTGCGAGGACGTGCGCCGGATCAGCGGCGCCAGCGACGTGCCGCTGCTGGTGGACGCGGATACGGGCTGGGGCGCGGCGTTCAACATCGCGCGCACCAGCCGGGAGCTGGCGCGCGCCGGGGCGGGCGCCATGCATCTGGAGGATCAGGTGCAGGCCAAGCGCTGCGGACACCGGCCAGGCAAGGCGCTGGTACCGGTGACGGAAATGGTGGACCGGCTGAAAGCGGCCGTCGACGGCCGCACCGACCAGAGCTTCGTCATCATGGCGCGTACCGACGCGCACGCGGTGGAAGGCCAGGCGGCGGCGATCGAGCGTGCCCAGCGCTACGTGGAAGCAGGCGCGGACATGATCTTCGCCGAGGCGCTCAGCAGCCTGGATGAGTATCGACAGTTCACGACGGCGGTGTCGGTGCCGGTGCTGGCCAACATCACGGAGTTCGGCAAGACCCCGCTGTTCACGGTGCAGGAGTTGGGCGGCGTCGGCGTTGCCCTGGTGCTGTATCCCTTGTCGGCGTTTCGGGCCATGAGCCTGGCGGCGCAGACCGTGTACGGGGCGATTCGCGAACAAGGCACGCAAAAGAGCGTGCTGGAGCAGATGCAGACTCGGGCGCAATTGTACGATGTGCTCGGATATCACGCATACGAGGAGAAACTCGATGCGTTGTTTGGATCGGACAAAAACAGCGAGCAAGGGTGATCTGATGAGCGAGGCGACGCCTGGATTCAAGCCCAAGAAATCGGTAGCCCTGTCCGGGGTTACGGCGGGCAATACGGCATTGTGCACGGTGGGGCGCAGCGGCAACGACCTGCATTACCGTGGGTATGACATTCTGGACCTGGCGGGCAGCTGCGAGTTCGAGGAGATCGCGCACCTGCTGATCCACGGCAAGCTGCCGACCCGCGAGGAACTGCGAGCCTACAAGGAGAAACTGTTGCGGCTTCGGGGGTTGCCGGCGAATGTGAAGGCGGTGCTTGAGCAGCTGCCGGCGGCGAGCCATCCGATGGATGTGATGCGTACCGGCGTCTCGGCGCTGGGCTGCGTGTTGCCGGAGAAGGATGATCACGCACTGGCCGGCGCGCGCGACATCGCCGACCGGCTGCTGGCGTCGCTGGGCTCGATGCTGGTGTACTGGTATCACTACAGCCACTCGGGCCGGCGCATCGACGTGGAATGCGAGCAGCAGGACTCGATCGGCGGCCATTTCCTGCACTTGCTGCATGGGCAGGCGCCGAGCGCCTCATGGGTGCGGGCGATGCATACCTCGCTGATCCTGTACGCCGAGCATGAGTTCAATGCCTCGACCTTCACCTCCAGGGTGATCGCCGGCACCGGCTCCGACCTGTATTCGGCGATCAGCGGCGCGATCGGCGCCTTGCGCGGCCCGAAGCATGGCGGCGCGAACGAGGTGGCGTTCGAGATCCAGCAGCGCTACGACAGCCCGGATGAGGCCGAGGAGGATATCCGCCGGCGGGTGGCGGCGAAGGAAGTGATCATCGGTTTCGGCCATCCGGTGTACACCATCTCCGATCCGCGCAACGAGGTGATCAAGGAAGTGGCGCGCAGCCTGGGCCAGGAAGCGGGCGATCTGAAGATGTTCGCCATCGCCGAGCGGCTGGAGGCGGTGATGAAGCAGGCGAAGAACATGTTTCCCAACCTGGACTGGTTCTCGGCCGTTTCCTATCACCTGATGGGTGTGCCGACCGCGATGTTCACGCCGCTGTTCGTCATTGCGCGCACCACGGGTTGGGCCGCGCATGTGATCGAGCAGCGCCAGGACGGCAAGATCATTCGTCCGAGCGCGAACTACGTCGGTCCCGAGGACCTGAAGTTCGTGCCGCTGGATCAGCGCCAGTAGCCACCAGGCGCAGCGTAGCGCGACAGCACGGCCGGCAGGAAGCCGGCCGATGCGCAGGGCGTGCGGGGCTGCCCCGCCATGGCGGGGACGGGTGGCAGGGTCAGGCGCGCGGACGCAAGGGAAGTCACTTGCGCTTGCGCTTTACCGAACCCGGGCCGTCATCGATCTCGTAGTCGTCGAAATCCGAAAGCTGTTCCGCCGTCAGGCGCTCTTCGCGAATGCGCTCCAGGCGCCGCCACGCGGGTTCGCCTGCCTTGACGGCGGTTTTCTTGCGCTTGTCGATATCGGCCATCAGATGATCGACATCGATTTCGTCGGATTCGACTGAATCGGCATCGTCTTCGTCGTCGTCGAAATCTTCTTCCGGCTTTTCGCTCATCGGTGCGCTCAGGAACGGGGTACGAGGGACGCCGCGACTATATAAAAGGAAGCGCCTCGTCCTGCAAGAGCATCGTTCGGACGTGGACGAAAAACGACAAAACCGGCGCGCCGCCGCGCTCGATGAGGAGGCCTGGTCGCGGCTACACGATGAGCTGATTGAGTTCGAAGATCGGCAACAGCATGGCCAGTACGATGAGCAGTACCAGGCCACCCATCAGCAGGATCATGAGCGGCCCGAGCAGGCCCACGGCCGCGCCCAGGATGGCATCCATCTCCCGCTCCTGGTTGGTCGCCGCGCGATCCAGCATGATCTCCAGATCGCCGCTGGTCTCGCCGCTGGCGATCAGATGGATCATCATCGGCGGGAAGATCTTCGAGGCCCCCAGGGAGCGCCCGATCGCGGCCCCCTCCCGGACGCGAGCGGTGGCTTCCAGCACGGCATCGCGCATCGGCAGGTTGGTGACCACCTCGCCGGAAATGCGCATCGCGTCCAGCACCGGCACGGAGCTGGAGGTGAGCGTGGAGAAGGTGCGCGAGAAGCGGGCGGTATTGTTGCCGCGCACGACCTTGCCGACCACGGGGATGCGCAGCAGGAAGGAGTGAAAGCGGCGTTTCGCCGCCGGATTGCGCAGCCAGCGCAGGAACAGGTAGCCGCCGAGCGCCAGCGCGGCCAGCAGCATCAGGCCCCAGTCGCGCAGGAAATCCGAGATAAGGATCAAGCCGCGCGTCAGGACCGGCAGTTCCGCGTTGGAGGTCTCGAACTGTTTCACGATCTTGGGCACGACGAAGGTCAGCAGCATGGCCACGATCGAGATGCAGACCACGAACAGCAGCACTGGGTAGAGCATCGCGTTGAGCGTGCGGCTGCGCAGCTGTTCGCGCGTCTCGGTGTAGTCCGCCAGCCGCTCCAGGACGGTATCCAGGTGGCCGGACTGCTCGCCTGCCGCCACCGTCGCGCGGTACAGCTCCGGAAACGCCTCCGGAAATTCCCCCAGTCCATCCGCCAAGGTATGGCCTTCCATCACCTTGGCGCGCACGCCCATGATGATGCTGCGAATGCGCGGCTTTTCAGTCTGTTCCGAGACGGCGAACAGCGCCTCCTCCAGCGGCAGGCCGGAATGCACCAGGGTCGCGATCTGCCGGGTCAGCAACGACAGGTCGGCAGCCGAGGCACCGCGTCGCGTCCCGAAGCGGATCTTGCGGCCCTCGCTTTTGGTCTGCGACACCTCATCGACCGACACCGGCAGCAGGCCCTGGTCGCGCAGGGCCTGGCGTATCTGCCGCGCCGTGTCGCCCTCGAGGACTCCCTTGCGTTCGCGGCCGCCGGCATCGACGGCGATGTACTCGAAGGCGCTCAAATCAGTCTTCCCTCGTCACCCGCAGCATTTCCTCGATGGTCGTGACGCCATTCAGGATCTGGCTGCGGCCATCGTCGCGGATGCTGGGCGTCAGGGTGCGGGCATAGCGCTCCAGGTCGTGCTCGCTGGTGCCGTCGTGGATCATGGTGCGCATGGTGTCGTCCACCAGCACCAGCTCGTAGATGCCGCGGCGGCCCTTGAAGCCCTGGTGCGCCTCGCCGCCAGGGCGGTACAAGGTCGGGGAGGGCGCATCATCGGGGATGTTCAGCAGGCGTCGCTCGTATTCGCCCGCGGTATAGGCTTCCTTGGTTTCCGGGTTCAGCACCCGCACCAGGCGCTGCGCCAGCACGCCGATCAGGCTGGAGGACAGCAGGAAGGGCTCCACGCCCATGTCCCGCAGGCGGGTGACGGCGCCGACGGCGGTATTGGTGTGCAGCGTGGACAACACCAGGTGGCCCGTGAGCGATGCCTGGACCGCGATATGCGCGGTTTCCAGGTCGCGGATTTCGCCGACCATCACCACGTCCGGATCCTGGCGCAGGATGGCGCGCAGACCGCGGGCGAAGGTCATCTCGACCTTGGTGTTGACCTGCATCTGGCCGATGCCGTCGATGTAGTACTCGATCGGATCCTCGACCGTCATGATGTTGCGCGTATTGTCGTTGATGCGCTCCAGCGCCGCGTACAGGGTCGTGGTCTTGCCCGAGCCGGTCGGGCCGGTCACCAGGATGATGCCGTGCGGCTTGTGGATCAGCCCATCCATCAGTTTCTGGGTGCGCGGATCCATCCCCAGCGAATTGAGCTCCAGGCGGCCGGCCTGCTTGTCGAGCAGACGCAGTACGACGCGCTCGCCGTGGCCGGCGGGGATGGTCGAGACGCGCACGTCGACGGCGCGTCCGGCGACGCGCAAGGAAATACGTCCGTCCTGCGGCAGGCGCTTCTCCGCGATGTCGAGTTTGGACATGACCTTGATGCGCGAGACCACCAGTGGCGCCACCGCACGGCGCGACTGCAGCACCTCGCGCAAGACGCCGTCGATGCGAAAACGCACCACCAGGCGATTCTCGAACTGCTCGATGTGGATATCGGAGGCATTGTCCTTGACCGCCTGCGTCAGGATCGCGTTGATCAGCTTGATGATCGGCGCCTGATCGTCGCTTTCCAGCAGGTCGGAAGGCTCCGGCAGATCCTGCGCCAGATGCGCCAGGTCGGTGTCGTCGTCCATCCCGCCGACCATCTGCATGGCGGCGTTCGCGCCGCCCTCGTAGTGCTGCCTGAGCAGCTGGTCGAAAGTTTCGCTGTCGACGCGCCGCAATTGCAACGCCACCCCGAAGGCGCGCCGCACTTCGGCGATGCTGGCCGGATGCGCGCCGGCGCGGTACACCATCTGCGCGCCGTGCTCGTCCAGCGTCTGGATCAAGACGCCGTGACGCTTGCAGAACGCAAACGACAGCACGGGCGCCGCCAGCTTCTTGCCGACGGACGCCGGCGCCGCAGCGGGAACGGAATCGGGTTGCGCGCTCATGGAGAATCCTGATGCGGGCTCGGAGCGGGACCGTCGTGGCACACAAGTATCATTGCGGTGGTGGCGGGGGCTCCGGTGTGGTGGGTGGCGTCACGTCCAGCGGCGCGGTGGGAGCGGGCTCGATCGGAGCTGGCTCGCTGGCTCGCGGATTGGTGCCGGGCGCGGGTGCTTCGGCCCCGGCGGTGGGGTCGGCGTATTTCGACAGATCCTCGATCGGCGGCAGCAGCGGCTGCTGCTCGCCCGGCAGCAAGGTCACCTTGCCGCCACGGCGCTGCAATTGCTGGTCGCGCAGCACATTGTACTTGGCATTGGTCTCGATGGCGGCGGCGACACCGTCGCGCAGGATGGTCGGGCGAATGAAGACCATCAGGTTGCGCTTTTCCTTGACGCCGTTGCGCGTCTTGAACAGTTCGCCGATGAGCGGGATCGAGCCCAGGATGGGTACGCGATTCTCGCCTTCGCGCACCGTGTCGCTGATCAGTCCACCCAGGACGATGATGCCGCCGTCCTCGACCATCACGGTGGTGCTGATGGTGCGTTTGTTGGTAATCAGATCCACGGCGCCTTGCGTGCCCTGGGCGACGCTGGAGTCCTCCTGCGAGATCTTGAGCATGACGGC
The DNA here is from genome assembly GCA_040395055.1 of Steroidobacter denitrificans. Taxonomy (GTDB): domain Bacteria; phylum Pseudomonadota; class Gammaproteobacteria; order Steroidobacterales; family Steroidobacteraceae; genus Steroidobacter; species Steroidobacter denitrificans_A. The sequence continues at coordinate 708 of JBEBRC010000184.1, read as the reverse complement.
ATCACCCTCGTTGATCTGGGGCGTGATCTTGAGGATGGTGCCGACTTCCTCGCGCTGGATGGTTTGAAAGGGATTGACCGAGCCCTGGTTGGCGCCGGTGTTGGTGAACGAGCCGGTGAGAAACGGTACTTCCTGCGCGACTTTGATTTCCGCCTCTTCGTTGTCCAGGGTGATGATCGAGGGCGTCTGCAGGATGTTCGAGGCGGTATCGCCGCGCAGCGCGCGCAGGAGCAGGGCGAAATTGGTGCCCGAATCCAGGAAACGGCCGGCGCCCAGGGTCAATCCCGTCGGCAGGCCGCTGCCGGCGAGCGTCTCGGGATTCTGGATCGCCGCCGCCAGGCTGCCGATGCTGGCATTGCCCACTGCCTGGTTGAAGGTGCCGATCGGCACCGTGCTGTCCGAATCCGTATTGCCGACGGCCCAATTGACGCCGAGTTCCGCCGCCTTGTTGGTGGAGACCTCGACCAGGATCGCCTCGACCAGGACCTGCGCCCGGCGAATGTCGAGCTTGTCGACGATGGTCATGACCTGGCGCATCACCTTGGGCGGTGCCGTCACCACCAGCGCGTTGGTCTGCTTGTCGGCCCAGATCGTGGTGTTGCGCTCCGCCGCCGCCGGTCCGGCAGCAGCGGCCTGGCCGGGTCCGGTCGCCTGGGCGGTGATGCCGGTGACCTGCTCCTTGAGCTTGCTCGCGATTTCCTCGGCATC
>JBEBRC010000183.1:0-7240 GCA_040395055.1 Steroidobacter denitrificans | reverse complement strand
TCCAGTCGTGGCCGCCGCAGGGATGGCGCCGCGCGGCGGGTTTTGCTCCGCCGGGACGGCCAGGGCATCGGCCAGGGTGATCAAGGAGCCATCGCCGTGGGTGCCAAGTGTCTCGATATGCTGCACGCCCGCGCGCCCGGCGAGCGGCCGCAGATCGTCCACGCGTCCAGGACTGACGATGGCAATTCGCGGACCGGCGTCGGCAAGAAAGTAGTCGATTTCGGCCGCGGTATAGGCGGTATTGAGCGGCACGAACACGGCGCCGATCCGCAGGCAGGCCAGGTACAGCGCCATGGCTTCCGGCGACTTGTCGACCTGGGCCAGGACCCGGTCGCCGGGTGCCACCGAGCGGGCGAGCAGGGCCTCGGACAAGCGCCGGGCCGATTGCTCCATGTCGGCGTAGCTCAGGCGCCTGCCGCAGGCCGTTTCGAGTAGCAGACGCCCAGGGTCGTGCACGGCGATGGTTGCGAGCCATTCATAGGGGCCGGCCTGCGCGGCGGGAGAAGCGCCGCCATGCGCTGGCGCAGTCGGGACAAAACTCGGCATCACTCAAGGCTCATCAACGCGCGTCGCTTGCGCCGGCGCATGATAGCGAAGTGCCCACAGGAGCGGTCCCGCTTCGGGCCGCAGCGCGCCTGCTTCAGGAATTTCTGGCCATGGCGCGCTTTTCCAGGTACATCGCCGCATCGGCACGCGCGATCAGATGCTCCAGATCCTCCTGTGCCGAGTCCTCGATCACGGATAGGCCGATGCTGACGTCGAGCAAGTAGGAACGATCGTGGCTGGCGTTGAATCCTGCGAGCTGTTGGCGCAAGCGCTGGCACAGCGCACCGGTGTCCTGGGCTTCATGGATGCGCGCCAGGACGATGAATTCATCGCCGCCGAATCGCGCCAGGATGTCCGAATCACGAAACGTGTGTCGCAGGACCTCGGCGGTGTCGCGCAGCGCCTGGTCGCCCGCGGGGTGTCCCAGGCTATCGTTGATTTGCTTCAACCCGTTGACATCCATAAAGAATAACGCCATCGAATACTGTTCGCGCCGCGCCACCTTGATCGCCTGCTGCGCCAGTTCGAAAAAGCCGCGCCGATTGCTGAGCTTGGTCAGTTCATCGGCCAGCGACATGCTCATATGATGTTCGGCGCTGCGCCGCAGGGCTTCCTCGCGCTGCCTGATCTTGCGATCGGCACGGTGCTTGCGGATCGCAATCTCGATCGCGCCATACAACTCGGCTTCCTGGAAGGGCTTGATCAAATAGCCCAGCGGCTCGGTGAGAACCGCCCGACGCAGCGTTTCGGCGTCACTGTGGCCGGTGAGGAAGATAATCGGCCGCTGCGAACGTTCCTGGATGAGACGGGCGGCCTGGATGCCGTCCACGTCGCCGCGCAGGCTGACGTCCATCACGATCATGTCCGGTTGCAGCGCTTCCGTCATGGTGACTGCCTGGGCGCCTTCGCTGGCGATGCCGCAGATGCTGTAGCCCAGTCGGGTCAGCGTTTCCTGCAGATCGTGGGCGACGATGCCCTCGTCCTCGACCAGAAGAATCGACACAGGCGTCGTGCCCTGCGCAGTCAGCTCGTCTGCATTGCGCGACGTCGCGTCGTCGCCATCGTCGCCGCCGCCATCGTCACAGGTGAGCCGCGAGTAGTGCTCCACGTTGATCAACCCCGCCTCCGTATGTACCACTCCCGATTCCAGAACCCATAACGCATGAACTGCCCTGGTGGTTCACCTACAGGCATGATTGAAGGCGCGCTGGCGGCATGGCTCGCACACCACCGTGGCCGAGGCCGGCATGCCGGCAGGTTTTGCCGCCCCATTCCTGGCAGATTCCCCCTTGCAGCGCCGCTTGCCCTACAATCCGGTTCGAACCTTTGGGTACTGAGAATGCTTCGAACGATGGTCAAACGACATAACAAAGTGCTGATCTGCGGCTCGGTCGCCTTCGATACGATCATGGTGTTCGAAGACCGCTTCAAGAATCACATCCTGCCGGACAAGGTCCACATGTTGAATGTGTCGTTCCTGGTGCCGCGGATGCGGCGTGAGTTCGGCGGCTGCGCCGGCAACATCGCCTATAACCTGCGTCTGTTGGGGGATGAGGGTTACCCGATGGCGACGGTCGGGCATGATTTCGGCCATTATGCGCAATGGATGCGTGACAGCGGCGTTCCCACCGACTACGTCAAGATCATCGACAGCGAGCATACGGCGCAGGGCTTCGTCACCACCGACCTGGATGACAATCAGATCTGGGCCTTCCATCCGGGGGCGATGCAACACTCGCACCTCAATCAGGTGGCGGAGGTCAAGGACGTCGCGATCGGTATCGTCGCCCCGGACGGGCGCGATGGCATGATCCAGCACGCGGCGCAGTTCGCGGCGCAGGGAGTGCCGTTCATATTCGATCCCGGTCAGGGGCTGCCGATGTTCGGCGGCGATGAGCTGAAGGCATTCATCTCGCAGGCGAAGTGGCTGGCGGCGAACGATTACGAGTGGCAGGTCCTGCAGCAAAAGACGGGCTGGTCGGCCGAGGAGGTCATGCGCCATGTCGACGCATTGATCGTGACTCGAGGCGCCGAAGGCTCGGTGATCCATAGCGCGGGCCGGCAGGTCCACATTCCGAGCGCGCGCCCCGAGGCGGTCGTCGATCCAACGGGTTGTGGCGACGCCTATCGGGCCGGCATCATCCACGGTTTGCTGCACGGCTTGGATTGGGAAACGACCGGCAGGATTGCCTCGCTGCTGGGGGCGATCAAAGTCGAGTCGCGCGGCACGCAGAACCATCGATTCACACCGGATGAATTCGAGCGGCGCTATCAAGCTGATTTCGGCCGGACGTTGTCGCTGGCCAGTTGAAATCGAGGTCGGGCCTGGCAAGATCCGGGCGCACGGCTACAGATCCAGACTTCAGGGCAAATTCAGGAATCACTCATGAGCAGCTTTCTATTCACGTCGGAATCCGTTTCCGAAGGCCATCCGGACAAGGTTTCGGATCAGATCTCCGACGCGATTCTCGATGCCATCCTGGCGCAGGACAAGCATTCGCGCGTCGCCGCCGAAACGCTTTGCAATACAGGCCTGGTGGTGCTCGCCGGGGAAATCACGTCCAATGCCGTGATCGATTATCAGTCGATCGCGCGCGAGACGATACGACGCATCGGTTACGACAATACCGAGTTCGGCATCGACTACAAAGGCTGTGCCGTGCTGGTGGCCTACGACAAGCAGTCGCCGGACATCGCCCAGGGTGTCGATGAGGGGCGAGGGCTGAATCTCGACCAGGGCGCGGGCGACCAGGGATTGATGTTCGGTTATGCCTGCGACGAAACGCCGGAACTGATGCCCTTGCCGATCTTCCTCGCGCACCGCCTGGTCGAGCGCCAGGCGCGGTTGCGCAAGGAAGGAAAACTGGACTGGCTGCGTCCGGATGCGAAATCGCAGGTCACGGTGCGCTACGTCGACGGGCGGCCGAAGGAAATCGACACCATCGTTTTGTCGACCCAGCATCATCCGCATGTCGATCATGACACCTTGTCGCAGGCCGTGATCGAGGAGATCATCAAGCCGATACTGCCGCAGGAGCTGATCGGCAAGAAGATCAACTACCTGATCAATCCTACGGGGCGGTTCGTCATCGGCGGCCCGCAGGGGGACTGCGGCCTGACCGGGCGCAAGATCATCGTCGATACCTATGGCGGCGCCGCCCCGCACGGCGGTGGCGCATTCTCCGGCAAGGATCCGTCGAAGGTCGATCGCTCCGCCGCCTATGCCGCCCGCTATGTGGCCAAGAACATCGTTGCCTCGGGACTGGCGTCCAAGGCCCAGGTGCAGGTGTCCTACGCCATCGGCGTGGCGCGGCCGACCAGTGTCATGGTGACGACCTTCGGTACCGGAAAGGTGGCGGACGAGAAGCTGGAGCAACTGGTCATGAAGCACTTCGACCTGCGTCCGAAGGGCATCGTGCAAATGCTCGACCTGTTGCGCCCGATCTATGAAAAAACCGCGGCCTACGGGCATTTCGGGCGCTCCGAGCCGGAGTTCAGCTGGGAGAAGACCGACAAGGCCGAACTGCTGGCGGCCGAGGCAGGAGTCAAACGCGCCGCGAACGGCTAAACTATCCTCCTCGCGCGCCGAGGGGCGCTGCAGCTTAAGGCGCGGATCTCTTCGCACCTAAGCCAGGCTCGGCGCGCACGCTGCCATGACGGCAACGGCGCCCATTCAACCAGTACGGAGATGACCATGAGCGCAGTTGCAACACCGAATGCCTCGGCCGGAAGCAATTTGTCCGAAAAAGACCGCCTCACAGGCGATTTCAAGGTAGCCGACCTGTCCCTCGCCGACTGGGGGCGCAAAGAGATCCGCATCGCCGAGACCGAAATGCCGGGCCTGATGGCGATTCGCGAGGAATTCGCGCAATCGCAGCCGCTGCGGGGCGCCCGCATTACCGGCTCCTTGCATATGACGATCCAGACCGCGGTGCTGATCGAAACGCTGCAGGCCCTGGGTGCGCAAGTGCGCTGGGCGTCGTGCAACGTGTTCTCGACGCAAGACCATGCGGCGGCGGCGATTGCCGTGACCGGGACGCCGGTATTTGCCTACAAGGGCGAGACGCTGGACGAATATTGGGACTATACGCATCGGATCTTCGACTGGCCCGACGGCGGCTACTCCAACATGATCCTCGACGATGGTGGCGATGCGACGCTGCTGCTGCATCTGGGCGCCCGCGCGGAAGCTGATCCCGGCGTGTTGTCGAAGCCCGGCAGCGACGAGGAAATTTCCCTGTTCAACTCGATCAAGGCGAAGCTCGGGACCGATCCCGGTTGGTATTCCACGCGCCTGAAGCAGATCAAGGGCGTGAGCGAGGAGACCACCACCGGTGTCAATCGCCTGTACCAGATGGCGAAGGACGGCAAGCTCGCGTTCCCGGCGATCAACGTCAACGACTCGGTGACCAAGAGCAAGTTCGACAACCTGTATGGGTGCCGGGAATCCCTGCTCGATGGCATCAAGCGTGCCACCGATGTGATGATTGCCGGCAAGATTGCGGTCGTTTGCGGCTACGGCGACGTCGGCAAGGGCTCGGCGCAGGCGATGCGCTCGCTGTCGGCGCAGGTCTGGATCACCGAGATAGATCCCATCTGCGCGTTGCAGGCGGCCATGGAGGGATATCGAGTCGTCACGATGGAGGAGGCGGCCGACAAGGGCGATATTTTCGTCACCACCACCGGCAACTACCATGTGATCACTCACGATCACATGGCGCGGATGAAAAACAACGCCATCGTTTGCAACATCGGCCATTTCGACAATGAAATCGACGTCGCCGCGCTGCGGCAGTACACCTGGGACAACATCAAGCCGCAGGTCGATCACATCATTTTCCCGGACGGCAAGCGCATCATCCTGCTGGCCGAAGGCCGTCTGGTCAACCTGGGCTGTGCGACGGGCCATCCTTCCTATGTGATGAGTTCCTCGTTCGCGAACCAGACGCTGGCGCAGATCGAGCTGTACTCGAACACCAAGATCTATCCGATCGGCGTTCACGTGTTGCCGAAGCATCTGGACGAGAAGGTGGCGCGTCTGCAGCTGGCCAAGTTGGGCGTGCAGCTGACGCAACTCACCGACGAGCAGGCGCAGTACATCGGCGTATCGAAGGAAGGCCCGTACAAGGCCGATCACTATCGCTATTGATCGGGGAGGACCAGTGACTGCGAAGATCATCGACGGCAAGGCGATTGCGAGGAAGTTGCGCGCCGAGTACCAGGAGCGCGTCGCCGAGCTGAAGGCGCGCCATGGTGTGACGCCGGGTCTTGCAGTCATCCTGGTCGGCGACAGTCCGGCCTCGCAGTCCTACGTCCGCAACAAGATCGCAGGCTGCAAGGAGGTCGGCATTCGATCCGTGTTGATCGAACTGCCGACCAGCGTGTCCGAACAGCAGTTGCTCGATCACATCGAGGCACTGAATGCCGATGCCGGCACCCACGGCATCCTGGTGCAGTTGCCGCTGCCGCCCCATGTCCGGGTGGCCAGCGTGCTCGAGCGCATTTCAGTGGAAAAGGACGTCGATGGTTTCCACCTCTACAACATGGGCGGGCTGGTCACCGGCAATACGGTATTCTCGCCGTGCACGCCTTATGGGGTGCAGAAGATCCTGGAGCACGAGGGCATTGCGGTCGAAGGCCGCAATGTAGTCGTGGTCGGCGCGAGCAACATCGTCGGCAAGCCGACGGCGCTGATGCTGATGCAGCAGGACGCGACGGTCTGCATCTGTCACAAGAAAACAAGGGATCTGGGACAGTTCACATTGCTGGCCGACATCCTGGTGGTGGCCGCCGGGGTGCCGAACCTGATCGTGCCGCAGATGGTCCGGACCGGCGCGGTGGTGATCGACGTGGGCTTCAATCGCCTGCCGGACGGGCGCATCGTGGGCGATGTGGACTTCGAGGGGGTGAGGCAGAAGGCCTCGCACATCACTCCTGTGCCGGGGGGTGTCGGACAGATGACGGTGACGATGCTGCTGCACAACACGCTGCTGTCGGCACAGCGCGCCGCCATGGCGATCACCTCGCCATGGCGTTCGGGAATACTGCCGGCGTCCCAGGCGGTGTAACGGGGGATCGGGGATTCGTCTACGGAGGTGTCGATGGCTACGCCGATGATGCAAGTGCTCGCGGAATACGAGCGACGCATGGAGGCCGAATCGACCTTGATGGAAAGCTTGCCGCCGGGGCAGCTGGAGGTGCGGATCAACGAATTCCTGATCTGCATCGGACCGCAGGCCGGCCAGCTGCTGCATCTGCTGGTGACTGGCGCCCAATCCAGGACCATCATCGAGCTCGGTACTTCTTACGGCTATTCGACGATATGGCTCGCCGATGCCGCGCGCATCACTGGCGGCAGGGTCCACAGCCTGGAACTGTCGCAACCGAAGATCGACTATGCGCGCGAACGGTTGGCACGCGCCGGCCTGGATGCCTATGTCGAGTTCCATGCCGGCAATGCGCTGGATATCCTGCCGGCCCTTCCTGCTCCGTTTGATTTCGTGCTGATCGACCTGTGGAAGAACCTGTATTCGCCGTGCTTCGAGCTGTTGCATCCGAAGCTGGCGCCTGGAGCGCTGGTCGCGGCCGATAACATGTTGCAGCCATCCTCGGCCAGAGCGCATGCGCAGGCGTACCGGCAGCTGGTGCGCGCCAAGGCAGACATGGACTCGCTGCTGCTGACGCTGGGCAATGG
>JBEBRC010000182.1:0-7321 GCA_040395055.1 Steroidobacter denitrificans | reverse complement strand
CGCAACGGCATGAACAATGCCGGGCCCTTGCGCCCCGTCGCCTGGCCGAGTTCGCGAATCCTTTGCTTGAATTCCAGATCTGGACGCGAGAAGACCGCCGACGCCGCCTCATAGAACGGCTCGCCCGCCTCGAGCATCGCGCTCATCGCCTCCGGCGCGTAGTGCGCAAGCGTGCCGAATGCCACCTCGGCCCATTGTTTCGCATCCGCCGGAAATTCGATGTTCGGACGGACCGCGGCGGCAAACACGCCGGCACGTTGCGCATCCAGCTGCGGCGGCAGGTAGGGGCCGATCCAATCCTGGAATGCAGCGCTGGACAGATGCGCCACGGCCTCCTTCTGCCAATGGCGCAATTGCGCCTCGTCGAACTTCGCCGCCGCCTTGCCGAGCCGGGACAGCGAGAATTCGGCGCGCATCGCCTCATCGTCCAGCCAGCCATCGCGGGTACAGGTATGCCCCAGGCGCAGCAGATGATTGCGCACCGCGCCGGGCAGGAATCCGCGTTGGCGCAGATCGGCCAGGCTCAGCGCCCCGTGCCGCTTGGACAAGGGCGCGCCGTCCATGCCCAGCAGCAGGGCCACGTGCGCATAGTCCGGAATGGGCAGCTCCAACGCCTGCAGGATCAGGATCTGTCGCGGCGTATTCGTCAAATGATCATCGCCCCGCAGCACCAGGTTGATGCCCATCAAGGCATCATCGATGGCATTGGAGAAAAAGAAGGCGGTGCTGCCGTCGGCACGACGGATGATGAAATCGCCGATGTCATCGCTGTCGAAGCGCTGCTCGCCATGCACGGCATCGTGGAAGCTTACGAGCTGCCCGGCGGGCACCCGGAAGCGCAGCGCCGCGGGTACGCCTTGCACCTCGCGTTCGGCGCGCTGCTCGATGCTCAATTCGCGGCAGGTGCCGGCGTAGCGCGGCGGCTTGCCGGCGGCGAGCTGGCTTTTGCGGTCGATGTTCAGCTGCGCCGGCGTGCAATAGCACGGATACGTCAGCCCGGCGAGGTCCAGCCTGGAGAGCCATTCCTGGTAGATCGCGCCACGGCAGCGCTGGCGATATTCGTGCGGACCGCCGACATCCGGTCCCTCGTCCCAGTCCAGCCCGAACCAATGCAAGTCCGTGAACAGGGCCTGCAGGTGCTCATCGCTGGAGCGCGCCTGGTCCGTATCCTCGACGCGCAGGATGAAGCGGCCGCCGCTTTGCCGTGCGGCCAGATAGCTCAGCAAAGCGGTGCGGGCATTGCCAAGATGCAGCAATCCGGAGGGACTGGGAGCGAAACGTGTAACGAGCGGCACGGCGGACTCGGATTTTCCTGGGAAAGCGGCATTCTATCAGGATGCTGCCCGCGCCTCGTTTGCTAAGATGTCCTACTTGTATTGCCTGAGTGGTCAACGACTATGCGCCTACCTGCCCTACTGTGCTGCCTGAGTGTGATGGCCAGCCTGACAGCCCTGCCCCCGGCCTGGGCACAGGAGCCGGAACAGGCGGTTTCGCAGCAGCGTCCACGGGTACGCGTGGATACCAGCCTGGGCAGCTTCGTGATCGAGCTGGATGCGGCGCGCGCGCCGTTGACGGTGGCCAATTTCCTGCGCTACGTGCGCGAAGGGTATTACAGCGGCACGATCTTTCACCGCATCGTCGGCAACTTCGTCGCCCAGGGCGGCGGCTTCGACCGCGACTACGTGGACAAGCCCAAGCACCCCACCATTGTCAACGAATCGGGCAATGGCTTGTCCAACGGCCGCGGCACGGTGGGCTTGGCGCGCATGGACGACCCGCACAGCGGGGATGCGGAGTTCTACGTCAATCTGGCCGATAACGCGCGTCTCGACCCGCAGCCCAGTCGCTGGGGTTACGCGGTCTTCGGGCAGGTGGTCGAGGGCATGAGGGTGGTGGATGACATCGGCGTGGTCGCGACCGGGGCGGTCGGACCCTTCGACAGCGAAGCGCCGCTGAAACCCATCGTCATCGAAAGGATCGAGGTGCTGCAGTGAGCCTCGCCGACCCGCGACGCCGCCGATAGCCACCTTCGCATGCCGCACGCTGCCCTCACGGCCATGAAGCGCCTTTACCTGGATGCATGCCCTGCATGCGCGCGCCACTTGGCTGGCGCAACGAAGCTCCCGGCATGAGCCTCTTGTTTATTTCGGATTTGCATCTGGATGGCGAGCGGCCCGACATCACGGTGCAGTTCCTGGCGTTCCTGGAGGGTGAAGCGCGCAACGCTCGGGCGCTGTACATCCTGGGCGATCTGTTCGAGGCGTGGATCGGCGATGACGATCCGGATGCGGACAAGCGCCGGGTGGTGGCGGGACTCGCTGCGCTCAGCGCAGCGGGCGTGCCGATCTATTTGATCCATGGCAATCGGGATTTCCTGATCGGCAAGCAATTCTGCCGCGACACCGGCGTGACCTTGCTGACGGATCCAACGGTGGTGAACGTGCATGGGCGGCGCGTGCTGCTGATGCATGGCGACACCTTGTGTACCGATGATCGTGCCTATCAGCGGCTGCGACGCATCGTGCGCAATCCGTTGGTCCAATTCCTGTTGCGGCGTTTGAGCTTGAAACGGCGCCAGGCGCTGGCGCAGCGCATGCGCGCCGGCAGCAAGGCGCACATTGCGTCCATGGACAAGGCGGCGCCGCAGATCATGGACGTGAACCCGCAACAGGTGATTCGCACCTTCCAGCGCTTTCACATCGATTGCATCGTGCATGGTCATACGCATCGGCCGGCCATCCATGAGGTCGACGTCGATGGCGCGAGCGCCACGCGCATCGTGCTGGGCGATTGGTATGAACAAGGCAGCGTGCTGCGTTGGGATGAACACGGCTACCAGCTGGCGACATTGCCGGCTGCGCCCCAGGCGGATGGCGCAACGCAGGTCCCCGCAGGCTGACGAGCGCTTCGAACCTCGAGGCCAGGCGTTTCGCCGGCGGGCCGCCGCCCCCGCTATGCCGGCTCGCCCGAATGAAACCTGAATTGGGTATCGGGCGAGGTAGCGAGTTCGGCCTCGATCTGCGCCAGTTCATGCAGGCGCGTGCGCCACGCCGGCCCTGGTGCGCGCTGCTCGACCAGGCGCAGATACAAGGCGTGGTGGCGAGCCTCGGCGATCGCCAATGCGGCATAGAACTCACCGAGACGCGGCACGTGATCGGGCGTGAGGCGCGGCGCCAGGCCGGCGAAACGTTCGCAGGAGCGCGCTTCGATCAGCGCCCCGCACAGCAACAGGTCGATCAGGCGTTCCGGATCGGCGCGCCGCACCGCGCGCCGCAGTCCCGCGGCATAGCGCGAGGGCGACAGGCGCATGAAAGGCACGTGCAGTTCCTGCATCAATCTTTGCACTTGCTCGAAGTGCCGCAGTTCCTCGCGCGCCAGGCGCGACAGGCGGTCGGTGAGCGCCGTGTCTTGCGCATAGGAGAAGATCAGGCTCAGGGCGGTCGAGGCGGCCTTCTTTTCGCAGTTCGCATGATCCATCAACAGTTCGCGCCAGCGTTCGCAGGCGACGTCGAACCAGCGCGCGGGCGTCGCGGCCAACAGCAGCGGCGCAGCCGATGCGCGAGAGGGCGCGACGCTCAGCGCGTCGGCGGCAGGGGCGGCAGCGTTCATCGAGCGTCCGGGTCGCGGTGATCGCCTGGTTCGGGAGTGCGAACTTGGGCTGGGGCTGGGCTTTGGGCTACGGCTGCGACTGGGGCGTCGACTGGATCGACGTTCAGGGCTGCGTCAGCGGCAGTGCAGCGCGCGATGGCGTCCAGCAACTCCTGCGCCGAGGCGAAGCGCTGCGCCGGCGCCTTGGCCAGCAGGCGATCCAGCAGCGATTGGTACGCTTGCAGCGGCTCATCCAGGACGGGTATCGGGGCATTGCCATGCTGGTAGATCACACCCATGGCGGTCGATGCGAGATAGGGTTTCTTGCACGTCAGCATTTCGTAGAAAATAACGCCCAGGCTGTACAGGTCGCTGCGTACATCCAGGGCCTGGCCATGCCCCTGCTCCGGACTCATGTAGTAAGGCGTGCCGAAGATCTCGCCGGTGCCGGTCATCTCGACGTCCATGGTGTCTTGTTTTGCCAGGCCGAAGTCGATGATCGCGATCGAGTCATCGGCGCGCAGCATGATATTGCCGGGCTTGAGGTCCCGGTGCAGCACGCCCACCTCGTGCACCACCTGCAGGGCGCCCGCCATCTGCGCCAGCAGGCGCAACGCATCCTGCGGCTCGATGCCTTTGGCGATCTGTGCCCGCAGGTCGCCGCGAGCGAAATACTCCATCGCGATATAGGCATGATCGTCGGCGATTCCGAGATCGAAAATACGCACCACGTTGGGATGGCGGATGGCGGAGATCAACTCGTATTCCTGCAGGAAGCGCGCGAACTGCACCTGCTGCTCGCCGCTCTCCGGCGCATCGCGCAGCACCTTGAGCACCACCATGTCGCCGGCACGCTCGCTTTCGGCCAGATAGACCATCGAGGTGCCGCCGGCCGCCAGTTCGCGCACGTAGCGATGGCCGAGGATGGTCACCGCCCCGAAGCGCGACAGTTCCTCGGCCCGCAATCCGGTGCGCAGCAGGGCCAGATCCTGCCGGCGACGCAGTACCGCATCACGCAACACATCGGCCATGCGCCGATGATCGATCCGTTCGCGTACCAGGCAATCGGCTGCACCGCGCTCGATGACGCGCGCTGCCAGGGCCGGATCCTGGCCGGGAGCGAAATACAGCACCGGCGGAAAGCCGCTGCGATACATCAGGTTGTCGAGCCATTGTTCCCCGCTGTCGTGCTCGATGCAGTGATCCAGCAGCACCGCGTCGTAGCCCACGGCGGCGAATGCCGAGTGCAGGCGGCCGGACTGCGACGGCGCATGGATGCGGCATTCGGCCTCGGGCCAGATGATCGAGACGTGATGATCGAGTGCGCGTCCGAGCGCGTGGTGATCGGTGATGATCATCAGTCGTGGCGCACTGTTCGCAGCCGTCGATGAGCGTGTCGCGGTCGCAACCGGTGTTGCGGACATGGTGCGGCAGGACCTCCTTTCAGCTCGCGGCGGTCATGGCTGCGCTCAAACGGCGCGGATGGCCTTGAGCGTGCCGCGATGAACCTGGCGCCGGTAGGCCTTGGCCACGTCCGAGCGTTCTTCCTGCAGCCGCTGCAGATAGCTGGGGGTGACGTCGCCGGTTACGTACTGGCCGGAGAAGCACGAGTCGTCGAACGACTGGATATCCGAGTCATGGTGCTGGCAGGCGCGCAGCAAGTCTTCGAGATCCTGGTAAATGAGCCGATCAGCGCCGATCAAGGCGGCGACTTCCTCTTCGGTGCGACCCGCCGCCACCAGTTCGGAGGTGGCAGGCATGTCGATGCCGTAAACGTTCGGAAAGCGCACCGGCGGCGCGGCCGAGGCGAAGTACACGCGCGCTGCGCCGGCTTCCCGGGCCAGGTCGATGATCTGGGCGGAGGTGGTACCGCGCACGATGGAGTCGTCGATCAGCAGCACGTTCTTGCCGCGAAACTCCAGATCGATCACGTTCAGTTTGGAGCGCACGGATTTTTCGCGCTGTTCCTGGCCGGGCATGATGAACGTGCGGCCGATGTAGCGGTTCTTGACGAAGCCTTCGCGATATTTGATGCCCAGCAACTGCGCCACCTGCACCGCGGCAGTACGGCTGGTATCCGGAATCGGAATCACTACGTCGATGTCGTGATCCGGCCAGATGCGGCGGATTTTCTCGGCCAGCAGGTCGCCCATGCGCAACCGCGCCTTGTGCACCGAGATGTTGTCGATGATCGAATCGGGCCTGGCGAAGTACACATACTCGAAGATGCAGGGGGTATGGCGCGTCACGGCCACGCATTGCTGCGAGTAGAAGCGGCCATGCTCATCGATGAATACTGCCTCGCCGGGGGCGACGTCGCGCATCAAGGTGAAGCCGAGCTGGTCCAGGGACACGCTTTCCGAAGCCAGCATGTACTCGGCGCCTTGCGCGGTGTCGCGGCGGCCGATGACCAGCGGGCGAATGCCATGCGGGTCGCGAAAGCCGACCAGGCCATGGCCGACGATCAGCGCCACGACCGCGAAACCGCCGCGCGCACGGCGATACACGGTGGTGAGGGCCGAGAAGATGTCCGCCGCCGAGGAGCGCGGCGTGCCGGCCCGCGACAACTCGCTGGCGAACACGTTCAGCAGCACTTCGGAATCCGAACTGGTATTGAGGTGGCGCAGGTCCTCGCGCACCAGCACTTCGGCCAGTTCGGTGGCGTTGGTCAGGTTGCCGTTATGAGCGAGGCAGATGCCATAGGGAGAGTTGACGAAGAACGGCTGGGCTTCGGAGGATGAATCGCAGCCGGCCGTGGGGTAGCGCACGTGCCCGATGCCGATGTTGCCCTTCAAGGCCAACATGTGGCGCTGCTGGAATACGTCGCGCACCAGTCCGTTCTGCTTGCGCATGAACAGCTCGCCCTCGAAGCAGGTCATGATGCCGGCCGCATCCTGGCCGCGATGCTGCAGCACCGTCAGCGCATCGTAGAGTTGCTGGTTGACAGGCGAATGCCCAACGATACCGACGATGCCACACATGAGTTCAGGCCCTGGTTCGAGCAGTGAAGTGGATTGGCTGCAAGGGAGTAGATCGACGTGTCATTCGGGTCGAACTCGCTCTGCCTGCGGGACTTTCGCTAGTCCGGCCGCAAGGGCAGGTATATTACCACTTAGCTCATCAACGACTCATAGAACCGACTGTTCCTGCAGAACGCTTAGGCCGGTTTCGGCAAAAGCCTGAATCCAGGCGGCCATTTCGCTGGCGTAGGGAAGCAATTGCGACTGCTCCCACCAGTTGACGCGCTGCAGTTCCACGAATTGTCCCAGCAGTACCAGCGCCGCCACCACCACCGCGCCGCGCAGCAGCCCGAAGACCAGGCCGAGTATGCGATCCACCGTGATGCTTAGACTCGAATGGCGCAGGAAATATCCCAGCAGGCCCGCCAGCAGCCAACCAAGGATCAGGGCGCCGATGACGATCAATACGCGCGCGGCCCAGGTGCTGACCGGCGGCTCCCCGATCGTCCCGCCCAGGTAGGGTTCGAACGCCGGCGCGTAGCGCCAGGCGACCCACATGCCGCACAGCCAGGCCAGCACGCCGATCGCCTCGCGCACGAAGCCACGAAGCATTCCCAGCAGCATGGATACGACGAGCACGCCGAGAATCAGATAATCGACAGCGTTCATAGAAAGGGTGGAGCCTGCACCGCGCCGGGTTGAAGCGAACGAATTCTAGCAGCGGCCAAACGGTGACTTGTGGCTGCGCGTCGCAATTCCTTCATTCATGCGCC
>JBEBRC010000181.1:0-7360 GCA_040395055.1 Steroidobacter denitrificans | reverse complement strand
ATGACGCACGCAATTCGAGTTCATGCTTATGGTGGGGCGGACGCCCTGCGTTGGGAGCCGGTCGAGATCGGCGATCCTGGACCCGGCGAGGCGCGCGTGCGCCAGACGGCGATCGGCCTGAACTTCATCGATGTCTACGAGCGCAGCGGACTGTATCAGGGCACGCTGCCCCTGATACCTGGCCACGAGGCGGCTGGCGTGGTCGAGGCCCTCGGACCCAAGGTGCGGCATCTGCGTGTGGGCGAGCGGGTCGCTTATGCAATGAGCGGACCCGGCGCGTATTGCCAGGAGCGGGTCATGGACGCGGACCGCTTGGTGCGTATTCCGCAAGCCTTGGAGGATTCCCAGGCCGCCGCCGTGATGCTCAAGGGCATGACGGTACAGATGCTGCTGCGCCAGACGTACCGGGTGCGCAAGGGCGACGCCGTGCTGATTCATGCGGCGGCCGGCGGCGTGGGGTCGATCGCGGTGCAATGGGCCCACCACCTGGGCGCCAAGGTCATCGCCGTCGTGGGCTCGCCGGCGAAGGCGACGATTGCCCGATCGCTGGGAGCGGATCACGTGCTCCTGTCGGACGAGGACTGGGTGGGCGCCGTGCGGGAGATCACCGGCGGTCTGGGGGTCCATGTGGTTTACGATTCGGTGGGCCAGGATACTTTCCTGCGCTCGCTGGACAGCCTGCGCCCGCGCGGCTTGATGGTGAGCTACGGCAATGCCTCCGGGCCGGTGCAGCCGATTGCTCCGCTGGAGCTGTCCAAGCGCGGCTCGCTGTTTTTGACGCGACCCACCTTGTTTCACTACATCCCGACACGCGCGGCCTTGAACCGTGCGGCCCAAGAGGTTTTCGATCTGATCGCGCGCTCGGTCATCAGCGTCAACATTGGCCAGACCTATGCCCTGCGCGATGCGGCGCGCGCGCACCAGGACCTGGAGGCGCGACGTACCACCGGGGCAACGATCTTGCTGCCCTGACCTGGTTTGCCTGGGCCGAATTTGCCTGGGCCGACGTCGCAGCGCAGTCGGCGGCGACTGCTCAGTGGCCGGTGGCCTGCAGGCTCCCCGCTCCGCGCTGGATCGCCAGGGCGCCGCTACGCACGACTTCGACCACCTCGACGATCCCGGCGACCTCGCCGATGAAACTGCTGATCCTGGCTTCGCTATCGGTCAGCTCGACCGTGAAGCCGTCGCTGTGATCGATCAGAACCTTGGCGCCGGCTTTGCGGATGCGGGACAGCAGTTCATCCAGGCTCTCGGGCGAGACGCGCAGCTTCAGCAACAGTAGTTCCCGCTCGATGTGCCGGTCGCGGGTCACATCCTCGACGTTGACGACGTCAATGAGCTTCAGGGATTGATTGACGATCTGCTGGATGACCGCATCGGTGCCGGTCGTGACGACGGTCAGTCGCGACATGTTGGGATCGTCCGTTGCGGCGACGTTGAGCGATTCGATGTTGTAGCCGCGCGTGGAGAACAGGCTCGCAATCCGGGTCAGCGCCCCGACCTCGTTTTGCAGGAGAATCGAAACGATATGGCGCTTGCGCGAAGTCATTCCGGCGGTTTCCTCGGGCGGCGATGCCAGCGGCCTGACCGTCGATCTGGCCGCTGGGGTGGTCGTTGATGGGTGGGTCGATGTTGGGCTACCGGCATCCGGCGATTGTCTTACCAGGTTCGTCATTGCTTGGTCGGTCCCGGAAACGTCTTTTTTGCAGCATAAGGGATCTGGTCTGCCCCGCCTAGCGCCGGCCGCTGCCGGTGCCCGGGGCCGCGACGGGTTCGAGGCGGCGCCTGCCTGGCGGCAAATGGACGGCCGGGGAGGGATGCTGCTAGTCTTGAATCGCTGCCTGGCTGCTGCGCACCGGTATCCGTCCGGATCGAGCCGCCAGCTTTTCGCCTGAGGGCATTTTCGGAAATATCATCGTGAAACACTCCCACGCCGCACGCCATGCCAGCGTTCATCATTCCCGTGGAGCGCACGCTCTGGCGGGCACGGTGATGTCGGGCGCGGAAATCATCGTTCAGGTGCTGGCGGATGAGGGTGTGGAGACCGTCTTCGGTTACAGCGGTGGGGCGATCCTGCCGACCTACGATGCGATTTTCGTCAAGAATCAAGGCTGCGAACAAGACAACAGCCGCCGCATGCCGTTGATCGTTCCCGCGAACGAGCAGGGAGCGGGATTCATGGCGGCAGGCTATGCCCGCTCCACGGGTAAGGTCGGCGTGTGCATCGTGACTTCGGGGCCGGGAGCCACCAACACGGTGACGCCGGTGCGAGACAGCATGGCGGATTCGGTGCCGATCGTCGTGATCTGCGGCCAGGTGCCGACCGCGGCTATCGGCAGCGATGCATTTCAGGAAGCACCGGTCGCGAGCATCATGGGCGCGGTCGCCAAGCATGTGTTCCTGGTCACCGATGCGACCAAGCTCGAAGCGACGGTGCGTACGGCGTTCGAGATCGCGCGCAGCGGCCGGCCCGGCCCGGTCGTCATCGATGTGCCCAAGGATGTGCAGAATTGGCGCGGCAAGTATCAGGGCGCGGGCCGCCTGCCGGTGGCGGGTTATCGGCAACGCATGAACCGCCTGGCGCGCAGCACGCTGTCGGACGCGCAGTGCGCGAACTTTTTCGAGTTGCTGGGCCGGGCGCAGCGGCCACTGATCTACGCCGGCGGCGGAGTGGTGCAATCGGGCGGTTCCGGCGCCTTGCGCGAGTTCGCGCTGGAGCACGGCATTCCGGTGGTGACGACCTTGATGGGCCTGGGTGCATTCGATACCACGCATGCCCTGTCGATGCGCATGCTGGGCATGCATGGAGCGGCATTTGCCAATTACGCCGTGGAGGACTGCGACTTCCTGTTTGCGCTGGGAGCGCGTTTCGACGATCGCGTCGCCGGCAATCCCGCGAAGTTCGCGCCGAATGCGCAGGCCATCGCGCAAATCGACATCGACGTGTCGGAGATCAATAAGGTAAAGCCCGTGAGCTGGCATCATGTCGGCCTGCTGCCGGAGGCCTTGCGGGTACTCGGCGATTACGGCCGGCGCAGTTCGTTCAGTCGTGACTGGTCAACATGGCATGAGCATTGTGCCCAGCTCAAGCGCACGCATGCGATGAACTACGATCGCACCAGCGAGCTGATCCAGCCCTACCATTTGCTCGAGGAAATCAACAAGCTGACGCGTGGCGAGGCGATCATCAGTACCGGGGTCGGCCAGCATCAGATGTGGGCCGCGCAGTATTTCGATTTCAGGAGCCCGCGGCTGTGGCTCACCTCCGGCAGCATGGGAACCATGGGCTTTGGCCTGCCGGCGGCGATCGGAGCCCAGTTTGCGCATCCGGACAAGCTGGTAATCGATATCGATGGCGATTCGAGCATACGAATGAACCTGGGGGAGCTGGAGACCGTCACCACCTACGATCTGCCGGTGAAGGTCGTGGTGCTCAACAATTTCGGCGACGGCATGGTGAAGCAGTGGCAGAAGCTGTTTTTCAAGGGACGGCTGTCCGCCAGCGACCGTTCGTTGCACAAAAAGGATTTCGTCAAGGCGGCGCAGGCCGATGGATTCGCGTACGCGGTGCGGCTGGAGCACAAGCGGGACCTGGAGCGCGTCGTCCGGGAGTTCATTGAATTCAAGGGACCCGCGTTCCTCGAAGTGATGATCGACTCGGACGCCGGCGTGTATCCGATGGTCGGTCCGGGACAGTCCTATGAGGAGATGATCACCGGCGAGCACATCGTATCGCGCACCACGGTCGAGATCCGTCCGCCGGATGCGTCGGAGATGTTCTGATTTCTAGAAAATCTCGAACAATCCCGCAGCGCCCATGCCGCCGCCGATGCACATCGTGACGATGCCGTATTTCGCGTCGCGTCGCTTGCCTTCGATCAGCAGGTGTCCCGTCATGCGGGCACCGGACATGCCATAGGGGTGGCCGATCGACACCGCACCGCCGGAGACGTTCAGGCGTTCGTTCGGAATGCCGAGCCGGTCGCGGATGTACAGCACCTGGCAGGCAAAGGCCTCGTTCAGTTCCCAGATATCGATGTCGTCCATCCTCAGGCCGTGCTTTTGCAGAAGTTTTGGCACGGCGAACACCGGGCCGATGCCCATCTCGTCTGGGTCGCAACCCGCAACCGCCATGCCGCGATAGGCGCCCAGCGGCTTGAGGCCACGCTTTTCGGCTTCCTTCGCTTCCATCAGGACCAATGCCGCTGCGCCGTCGGATAGCTGCGAGGCATTGCCGGCCGTGATGTAGCGTCCTTCCTTGATGCGCTGGCCGTCCTTGAATACCGGCTTGAGGGCTTGCAGGTCTGCGAGCGTCGTCTTGGGGCGATTGCCTTCATCGAGTTTCAGCGTGACCTCCTTCTGCGAGGTGACGCCCGTCTGCTTGTCCGTGACCGTCATGGTGGCGGTCAGGGGGGCGATTTCCGCGTCGTAGCGGCCCTCGGCCTGCGCCTGCGCGGTGCGTTGCTGCGACTGCAGTGCGTATTCGTCCTGCGCCTCGCGGCTGATCCCGTAGCGCTCGGAGACGACTTCCGCCGTTTCCAGCATGCTCATGTAGATCTGCGGGATGTGCTGTACCAGCCAGGGGTCGGCAGCGCGAAAGCGGTTCATCTTGTCGTTCTGGACCAAGGAGATCGATTCCACACCGCCGCCGATGGCGATCTGCATCCCGTCCTGCACGATCTGCTTGGCCGCGGTCGCGATACCCATCAGGCCGGAGGAGCACAGGCGGTCGATCGACATGCCGGGCACCGTGACCGGCAGGCCGGCTCGCAGCAATCCCTGGCGCGCGACGTTGCCGCCGGTCGATCCCTGCTGCAGGGCGCAGCCGATGACCACGTCCTCGACTTCGGCCGGATCAATGGCGGCGCGTGCGACGGCCTGCGCGATGGCGTGAGCGATCAGTTCCTGGCCTTGAGTGTCGTTGAACGCACCCCGATAGGCTTTGCCGATAGGAGTGCGGGCGATGGAGACGATGACTGCTTCACGCATGAAAATAACCTCTGTCCTGTATGGAATTCCCGGACACGCGGCGCCGCTACCGTTTCAGATCCTGAAAGCGCTTGCCCTCGGCAGCCAGCTTTTCAAGCAGCGGCGACAGGGTGAAGTGCGCGCCGAGCTTCGGTGCATACTCCTTGAGCCTGGCGACGACGTTTTCAAGGCCGACCGTATCGCCGTAGAACATCGGACCGCCGCGATACACTGGCCAGCCGTAGCCGTTGACCCAGACGATGTCGATGTCGGAGGCACGGATCGCGATCTTCTCTTCCAGAATCTTGGCCCCTTCGTTGATCATCACGTAGAGGCATCGTTCCAGTATCTCCTGCTCGGGGATCGCGCGTGGCGCGACGCCTGTCTTGGCCGCGAAATCCCTGACGATCCTTTCGGTTACCGGCGATGGCGACGCCTGGCGTTGCTGGTCGTAATCATAGAAGCCCGCGCCGGTCTTTTGTCCGAGGCGGCCCATTTCGCACAGCACTTCGCGTGGGCTGGAGCTGGAAGAGGTTTCCTTGTTCCAGCCGATATCCAGGCCCGCCAGGTCGGACATGGCGAACGGACCCATGGGCAGGCCGAACTCGTACAATACCTTGTCGATGTCCCAGGGCATCGCCCCTTCCAGCAACATGGCGCTCGCCTGCGTCTGGCGTGCCGCCAGAATCCTGTTGCCGACGAAACCGCGGCAGACGCCGACCAGCACTGCAACCTTGCCGATCTTCTTGGCCAACCGCATCGAGGTGGCGATCACGGTCTCGGACGTTGCCTGGCCGCGCACGATTTCCAGCAGGCGCATGATGTTGGCCGGGGAAAAGAAATGCAGGCCGATGACGGACTGCGGGCGGCTGGTCGCGGCTGCGATCTGGTTGACGTCCAGATAGGAGGTGTTGGTTGCGAGAATCGCGCCTTGCTTGACGATCTTGTCGAGCTTGGCGAATACGTCCTGCTTGACGCCCATGTTCTCGAATACGGCTTCGATGACCAGGTCGCAGTCGGCCAGGTCCTGCATGTCGAGCGAGCCGTGCAGCAGGCTCATGCGCTCATCGATCTGCTCGGGCTTGAGCTTGCCGCGCTTCGCGCTCGATTCGTAGTTGCGTCGAATCACACCCAGTCCGCGCTCGAGTGCTTCGCGTTTCATCTCCACGATCGTGACCGGGATGCCGGCGTTGGCGAAGTTCATGGCTATGCCGCCGCCCATGGTGCCGGCGCCGATGACGCCCACCTTTGCCACTGGGATGGTCGGCGTATCGTCGGCGACGTCCGGTACTTTCCAGACTTGGCGTTCGGCGAAAAACACATGTCGCTGTGCCGCCGATTGCGTGCCCGCCATCAGTTCCTCGAACAGCTTGCGCTCTGCTTCCAGTCCCTCGTCGAAAGGCAGGTTGACGGCGGCTTCGATGCTGCGGATGCAGTACTCGGGTGCGAGGAAGCCGCGGAACTTGCGCGCATTGGCCTGGCGGAAGTCGGCAAAGAATTGCATGTCGCCGCGCGCGGCGAGCACCTTGTCGTTCAAGTCGCGCACTTTCTTCAGCGGCCGGTTCTCGGCCACGATCCTGCTGGCCAGGGCGACGGCGCCGCGGCGCAGCTCGCCCTCCGGGACGATTTCATCCAGCAGTCCGCTGTCATGCAGCGTCCTGGCATCGACGTGCTTGCCGGAGGTGATCATTTCCAGCGCCCGCTGCGGGCCCACGATGCGTGGCAGGCGCTGCGTGCCGCCTGCGCCTGGGATCAAGCCCAAGTGGACTTCCGGCAGACCGCCCTTGGCGGACGGCACAGCGACGCGATAGTGGCAGCACAGGGCGACCTCGAGACCACCGCCCAGAGCGGTGCCGTGGATGGCGGCGACGACAGGCTTGGGAGAGCGCTCGATGGAGTTTTCCACATCGAGCAGGCTTGGAGTCTGCGGCGGCTTGCCGAACTCCGTGATGTCGGCGCCGGCGATGAAGGTCCGGCCGGCGCAAATCAGCACGATGGCCTTGACGGCGTCATCGTCGATGGCCTGCTTCATGCCATCGACGATGCCCTGGCGCAGGGCGTGGGATAGCGCATTCACCGGCGGCGAATCGAGTGTCAGGATGGCGATTTCGCCTTCAACGGTCAGATCGGCCACGGCATTGACAGCCCCCATCAGTGCATCTCCCATGTCATGAAGTCGGAAAAACAAGGCACATTATAGGCGCAAGTGCTGAGCCTTTAGCGCGCCGCGAAGCGTTCCGCAGTGCGGTTGCCACGCAGCCGCGCGGCGGCAATGGCTGCCCGCGGGGCAGGTGGTGCCGGTGCGTGCGCCCGGGCTCACCGTCGGACGCGGGTGGCGACGGTCCGAAGCCTGCAAGCGAAGAGGGAGGGCTCGCTGGCACAGATGTCCGGT
>JBEBRC010000180.1:0-7373 GCA_040395055.1 Steroidobacter denitrificans | reverse complement strand
CATGACCGAAAAGCTCGAGCCGGCCGGTGCACCGAACAGTTCCAGGGACCGCTCATCGTATAGCGCGAGATCGAGCTTCGGGTCCCAGGACCAGGTGCCCATGCGGGCCACGGTCAGTGCCAATCGCAAGCGTTCCTCGCTGCTGCGCCGCGCATCTTCCGCCAGTTGCGCACCGATCAGATCGCTTGCCTGGCGAGCGAACAGGTCGGTGAGGCGAAGTTCGCGTTCGCTCAAGCGTCGCGGCTTGCGAAACTGCGTCGAAAGTACGCCCAGGGGTTGGCCGCGTCGATCGAGCAGCGCGGTGGCTTGCAGGCCGCGAATACCTTCGAGGTCGAGCGTCGAGCGCAAGTACTGATATTCGGAGTCGGCCGTTACATCCTCGACGCTGACTCGATTGCGCCGCTTCAAGGCCACGGCGAAGATCGAATGCGCCTGTTCGCTCATGCCTTTGAAGTGCGCCAGGGCAGCTTCCGACAGGCCATGATGCGCAACCACCCGCAGCACATGCGCCCGAGAGTCGTAGAGTTGCACCGCGCCGGAATCGGCTGCTTGCAGTTCGATCGTCGCCTCGAGCACGCTTTGCAGTAGACCAGGGAGGTCCGAAGCGTCCAGTGGCAACCCTGTTCGATTTGTGGCCTCTGACATGCGCAGACCCGCCCCAGGAAGGGATGCGACACGAGCATGCAGTCTGCGCTCGGGCACGAGCGCAGCACAAGCAGCCTTCTTAAGTATGCACCGCAATCGGCAGCACAAATCGAGCCAAAGGACAAGCGCGACAATGCCATGAAGCACAGCCGCAGGGCCCTGGTTACTCATACAGCCGCGCTCTGCCACCTTGGTTTGGCGCACGCCCTGTGGTTGAGGTAGCGTTGCAGCGCCCGGGGCATGCCGGCCTCGATGATGAGACGGCAGCGGCAGCCGCAGGGTGAAGCGGAGGCACACGAACATGACCGAACTGTTGTTTCGCGACGATGCCTACTTGAGCACCGCAGGGGCGAGGGTGGTGGCGGTCGATGAGCGCGGCATCGAGCTGGACCGTACGATTTTCTATCCGCTGGGCGGCGGGCAGCCGGGCGATACCGGCGTGCTGGTGCGAACGAATGGGGAGCAGGTCGCCATCGTCGATACCCGCAAGGGGCCTACGATCGACAGCGTGATACATATCCCTGCGCCGGGCACCGTGCTGCCGGAACCGGGGGAAAGCATCACGCTCCAGATCGACTGGCCGCGGCGGTACGCTTTGATGCGGCTGCATACCGCGCTGCACGTCATGTCCTGCGTCGTCGTTGCGCCGGTCACGGGCGGCAACATCGCTGCGGACAAGGGCAGGCTTGACTTCGATATCGACATGAGCCTGCTCGATGCGCACCGGATCGAGCGCGACACGAACGCGCTGATCGCGCGCGGCGTACAGACGCAGACGCAGTGGATTACCGACGAGGAGCTGGACGCACAGCCCCAGCTGGTCAAGACCATGAGCGTTCAACCGCCGCGCGGTGCCGGCAAGGTACGGTTGCTGCGGATTCCGGGCATCGACCTGCAGCCCTGCGGCGGCACGCATGTGGGCAATACCGCCGAGATCGGTGCCATTCGGGTACTGAAGATCCGCAGCGAAGGCAAGCGAAACCGCCGGGTCGAAATCGCACTGGCGCAATGACTGCATCCCGCCCGCGCGGGGCCACGGCGGGGGAGCACGGAGCAGTGCCACAGGGCGAAGACCATATGTCCATAACTCAAGTCCGGCTCCTGTCCTCTTGTGGTGCCGGGGCGGCTTGTTCATAGTTCGCGTCCTTCTCCGTATCCCTTCCTTTTGGATTCCTGTCGCATGGCTGTATCGATCGAGTCCCGCATTGCCGCTGAGCTTGCCGTCAATCCTCAACAAGTGATCGCCGCTGTCGCGTTGCTCGATGAAGGCGCGACGGTTCCTTTCGTCGCCCGATATCGCAAGGAGGCCACCGGCGGCCTGGACGACACGCAACTGCGCAACCTCGAGGAGCGGCTGGGATACCTGCGCGAACTGGAAGAACGCCGGGCGGCCATCCTGGCGAGCATCGAGGAGCAGAAGAAGCTGACGCCCGAACTGCGCGCCAGCATCGAAGCGGCGGATACCAAGCAACGCCTGGAAGATCTCTATTTGCCGTACAAGCCCAAGCGCCGCACCAAGGCCCAGATCGCAAGGGAAGCGGGCCTGGACGCGCTGGCGGCGGCCTTGCTGGCCGATCACAGCCTGGATCCGGAAAAAGAGGCCGCGAATTACTTGAAGCCGGCCTTCACCACCGAGCAGGGAGACAATCCTGGCGTGCCGGATATCAAGGCCGCTCTGGACGGCGCACGCGCCGTGCTGATCGAGCAGTTCGCCGAGGATGCGGAGCTGCTCGCGGGCCTGCGCGCCCATCTGCAGGATCATGGCGTGATCGTGTCCGCGGTCGCGCAGGGCAAGGAGGAAGCGGCGGCGAAATTCCGCGATTACTTCGCCTACAGCGAGCCGTTGAAGAACGTTCCTCCGCATCGGGCGCTGGCGCTGTTTCGTGGCCGCAAGGAAGACCTGCTCAAGGTATCGCTGAAGCTGCCGGAGGAAATCGACGCCGTGGCGGCATCGACCGCGGCGCCTTTCAATGCCTGCGAATTGAAGATCGCGGCGCGCTTCGCCATCAGCGATCGCAAGCAGGCCGCCGACGCCTGGTTGCTGCAGACCGTGCGCTGGACGTGGCAAGTGAAGCTGTCATGGCAGTTGGAAGCGGAACTGTTGACGCAATTGCGCGAGCGGGCGGAGGAAGAAGCGATACGGGTGTTCGCACGCAATCTGCAGGCCCTGTTGCTGGCCGCGCCCGCCGGTCCGCGCGCAACCATGGGCCTGGATCCGGGGCTGCGCACCGGTGTGAAGGTGGCGATCGTCGATCGTACGGGCAAGGTGTTGGATACGGCCACCGTGTATCCGCATGTGCCGCGCAACGAATGGGATCGCACGATCGCGGTGCTGGCCGCGCTGGCGCAGAAACACAGCGTCGACCTGGTGAGCATCGGCAATGGCACCGCATCGCGCGAGACGGATAAGCTGGCCGCCGAGCTGATCAAGAAGCATCCCGAACTGAAGCTGACCAAGATCGTCGTTTCCGAGGCGGGGGCGTCGGTGTACTCGGCATCGGCGCTGGCAGCCAAGGAGTTTCCGCAGCTGGATGTCAGCCTGCGCGGCGCCGTCTCCATTGCCCGGCGATTGCAGGATCCGCTGGCAGAACTGGTGAAGATCGATCCCAAGGCGATCGGCGTCGGCCAGTACCAGCATGACGTCAGCCAGACGAAGCTGGCGCGCAGCCTGGATGCGGTGGTCGAGGATTGCGTCAACGCGGTAGGGGTCGACGTGAATACGGCGTCCGCGGCCTTGCTGGCGCGCATATCGGGTCTATCAGCCACGCTCGCGGAAAACATCGTGAAGTATCGCGACGAACATGGCGCATTCGCCAGCCGCGCGCTCCTGAAGAAGGTGCCGCGCCTGGGCGAGAAAACCTATGAGCAGGCAGCCGGATTCCTGCGCATCATGAACGGCGAGAATCCACTCGATGCATCGGCGGTCCATCCGGAAGCCTATGTCGTCGTGCAACGCATCCTGGCGGATTTGAAGCGTCCGGCACGCGAGATCCTGGGTGACGCGGCGGCACTGAAGCAGGTGGAGCCAGCGCATTACACCGATGAGCGATTCGGCTTGCCGACCGTGCGCGACATCCTGCGTGAGCTGGAGAAGCCGGGACGCGATCCGCGGCCGGAATTCAAGACCGCGGAGTTCAAGGAGGGAGTGGAGGAACTGAAGGACCTGCAGGCCGGCATGATCCTGGAAGGCGTAGTCACCAACGTCACCAATTTCGGTGCATTCGTCGACATCGGCGTGCATCAGGACGGATTGGTCCACATCTCGATGATGTCGAACAAGTTCGTGAAAGATCCGCACGAAGTGGTCAAGGCGGGCGACGTAGTGAAGGTCAAGGTGCTGGAGATCGACGACAAGCGCCGCCGCATCGCATTGACCATGCGCCTGGACGAGTCCGCCGCGCGCACGCGTGAAAGCTCGGCTGGCGCGGGGCGGCGCGAGCGTGATCCGCGTCCGCCGAAGCAGTTCAAGCGCGAACCCGAGCCCCAGGGCAACGGCGCCATGGCCGAGGCGCTGGCGCGAGCACTCAAGCGTCCCTAGCGGAGTGCGGCACAAGCCCTCGAAGCGGAGGCCCCAGCGGGGGCCCCGGCGGGGTTTCAGCGAGTTCCAAAGTGGCCCGCTTGCGCTGCGGGCCTCAACGCTTGGGGGCTCGGTCGCTCAGTGAGCGAACTTCAGGCCGATGACGCCCAGCACGATCAATCCGACGCAGGTCAAGCGCAGCATCGAGGTCGATTCGCCGAACAACATGATGCCCAGGATGACTGTGCCCACCGCGCCGATGCCGACCCATATCGCGTAGGCGGTCCCCAGAGGCAGCTGCCGCAGAGCCAGGCCCAGCAAGCCGATGCTGATCGCCATCGCAACCACGGTTGCGATGCTGGGAACCAAGCGGGAGAAGCCGTCGGAGTACTTGAGGCCGATTGCCCAGGCGATTTCGAACAAGCCGGCCAGAAACAGCAGAATCCAGGACATGATCTTGCTTTGCTACGCGAGGTCGTCCCCGGTAGATGGCGTTGGAGGCGGGGAGGCGAGGTCGTCCTCGCGTCGGTGCTCGTTGCTACGGCACTGAGGAAGAGTCTAGCACGATTACTTTTTCTGCTCGCGCAGCGCCGGCCGGGTGGGTCGTGTCGAATGAGCCGATGATGAGGAGGAAGCGCGATTCGGCGTCATGCGCTGACCCTGCTCTGGTCTTGAAAGTTGGTTTTGCCTCGGGCTTGCCTGCTGCCGTGGCGCGCTCGACTGGCGCGGCGATCCGTACGTACCCGCGGGTGGTCTCTGGGCGCGGGGAGTTGCCGCCCGCGGGCGATCCACCCCTGGCGCCGATCGCAGGCTGGGCGAGGATCCTGCAGGCGGCCGGGCTTGTCCGTCGCGTCGTGCAGCGCCCTGCGCGGCGTCGCTGCGCGCGGCACGCTGTCTAATACTTTGACTGGCACTTTGGCCGGCGCTTTGGCCGATGCCCTGGACAGTGCCGCGGTCCGTACCTTGGCGTAGAGCCGTTGCCGGGGGCGGACGCCGCGTCGAGGATTGCGCACCGGCGGCCGGTCGCGCGCGCATGATTTCCAGCCGCTCGCGCGCGGCGGGCCCGGCTTGCTGGCGGCTTCCCGCGGGGGTGCGAGGCGCTGTCTGCAGGCGCCGCTCGGGCGCGACGGGCGTCGCCCGCTGCAGGCTGGCGGCCGCTGCCTGAGGCCTCGGCACAGGCCGTGAGGCGCGAAAATCGCCGCCGCGCTTCGGATTGTCGCCATGGACAGGGTTCCTGTCGGCGCGTGTACCGGCAGGCGGACGAACCCCGGGAGTGCGATGCCGATCGGCGATGAATGCGGGCGGCCGCCCCTCTGCGCGCCACTGGCGCAGGTCGCGATCGTTGGCGCGGATGCGCTCCGGGCCGATCGGGCGGCCGTTGGAGAATCGGTCGCGATGCACGATGGTGACCGCGCCGGACTGCCGGCCGTAGCGATAGTCCTGTGGCTGGCGGGGCGTATAGAGATCGGTCATCCGGGTGCGATGGATGATCAGGGTGTTCGAGTTGTTCACGTGGCGCACGTAGCGCGGCGTATGTCGATACCATGGCCGGTAGATTTCATAGGGCGCGAGTGGAAACCAGCCCACGCCGCCGCCGAAGGCGAGCGACACGTTCAATGACGGAGCGCCCGTCCAGCCGACGAGGGCGGGTGCGTAGACCGGGCGCAGATGGCGCGGCCCCGGCACCCAATACCAGCGCTGGCGCAGCTGCGCCCAACGTCCGTAATGAAACGGAGCGAAGCCCCAGCGCGCATCGTCTATCCAGGTCCAGCCCCAGGGCGATATCCAGGACCACTGACCGTATCGATAGGGCGCCCAATCCGAGGCGACATGCAGCGGCCGCCATACATGGCCGTAACCCGGTTCGCTGACCCACTCGCCGTTGTCGTCCAGATCCTCGTACCCGATGACGTCGTTGGAGACATAGCGCGCGGACTGCGAGCGTTCGGCGCGCTGATCGCGCTCGTTCGCCCAGGATTCGAATTCGTCGCGAGGGGCGATCGCCGCCAAGGAGACGGTGCCATCCAGTCCGCTGAAGGTGGCGGCCTGCTCCGCGCCCACGGTATGGGAACCCTCGCCTGCGACGACCTGGGCCTCGCCGCTGCGGGTCTTGAGCAGGGTGCGATCGCCGGCGGGATCGACCCGCACATGGTATTCGCCCGGGCGGCGCACCAGGATGCTGGCGTTGGGCGTTTCGACCTGGATCGTTTCGCGTTCGGCCAGACGCCGCACGCGGATCGTGGCGCCGCCGCCGGTCAGGCTCATCTGCATCGTGTCATCGTCGAGCGCGATGAAGCCGAACGCCGTTTCGTGGTCGAGGTATATGTCGGCCGAGCCGGTTTGCAGTTGTGCTCGCGCATCGTTGCCCAGCCATAAATTGTCGCCGCTGGTGAGCGGTCGGTTGAGCGCCGCCGCGACCCAGGGGGAGTCGGCTTCCGCCGCGTCGGGCGCTTCCGATCCGGATTGCCGCACGGGCTGGGCCGGCATCAATGACACCTCGCCTTCGATATGGCTCAGCCGTGCCACGCGGCCCGGAGGATCGATCACGGCCTGGGCCGGCTCCTGGGCCAGGCAATACGGCGCCACTGCCATGGCGAGCAGGCTGACGATCCAAGGCAGCACATGTCGGAAGGACAATGCCGCATGCATGGCGCTCACCTCCTGGAAACGGTTACCAGCATGATCCGTTGCCGGGGGTGAACTCAATGTGAACAGTCCGGCCCCGGCTTCTGCCGGAGATTTTCCGCCAGGGTAAGCCGCAACCGCGGCGGAGCTCCGGGCGAGCACTTGCTGGTGGTTTTCCCCTACCATGGGCGCCGTTGGCAACGCGAAGGAGAGAGTCATGGGTTTACTCGATCAAGTGACGGGAGCGCTGGGCGGTCTGGCCGGCGCAAAGGGCGGTGGCGCGCAGGCCATTTTGTTGCAACAACTGGTCTCGATGCTAGGCAAGCCCGGCGCACTGGGCAATCTCGCTGCGGCCTTTCAGCAGCATGGACTGGGTAATTTGCTGCAGTCCTGGATGGGCGGTGGGCAGAACCTGCCTATTTCGGGCGAGCAGATTCAGCAGGTACTCGGAACCGGCGCCGTGAGCGAAATGGCCGCCAAGGCCGGCATCGGTGTGCCGGACGCCGCCCGCACGCTATCGGATCTGCTGCCGAAGGTCGTCGACAAACTCAGTCCGGATGGCAAGGAACCGGCGGGCAACGATCTG
>JBEBRC010000179.1:0-7384 GCA_040395055.1 Steroidobacter denitrificans | reverse complement strand
CGCCGTTGACGCCGCGGGCAATGAGTCTTTCGAGCACTGCACCATACGCCGTGACCCCCGTCGCGATGTCCGCGATCGAAATCCCGACGCGTGCCGGGGCTTCCGGGCCGCCTGTGACTGAGCACAGGCCTGCGTCCGCCTGAATGAGCAGGTCATAGGCCTTGCGATGGGCGTACGGACCATCCGTTCCATAACCGCTGATGGAGCAGCAAATGAGGCCAGGGTGCCGAGCGCGCAACGCCTCGATCGGCAACCCCAGCCGATCGAACGCCCCGGGCCTGAGATTCTGTACCAGCACATCCGCTGCCGCGATGAGTTCTTGCAGCACGTCGCGATCCGCCTCTCGCGCCAGGTCCAGCACCACCGATTCCTTGCCCCGGTTGAGCCAGACGAAATAGCTGCTCTCGCCACCCGCTGCTGCATCGTAAGCGCGAGCGAAATCTCCGCCGTCCGGACGCTCGATCTTGATGACCCTCGCACCGGCGTCGGCCAGGCGCGAAGTACAGAACGGCGCGGCGACCGCCTGCTCGACGGCAACGACCGTGATCCCATGCAATGGCTTGTCCATGACGGATCAATAGGAACGCGGCAGGCCGAGCACATGTTCGGCGAGGTAGCTGAGGATCATGTTCGTCGATACGGGTGCCACCTGATACAGCCGCGCCTCGCGGAACTTGCGCTCCACGTCATACTCTACGGCAAACCCGAAGCCGCCGTGGGTCTGCACGCAGGCCTCGGCCGCCGCCCATGACGCTTCCGAGGCGAGCATCTTTCCAATGTTGGCCTGTTCGCCGCAGTTGACGCCCTGCTCGAACAGCTGTGCAGCCTGCGCGATCACCAACTCGGCTGCGCGCATTTGCGCATAGGCGCGCGCGAGCGGAAACTGCACCCCCTGGTTCTGACCGATCGGCCGCTCGAACACCACGCGCTCGCATGCGTAACGAACGGCCTTGTCGATGAACCATTTTGCGTCGCCGATGCATTCGGCACCGATCAAGATGCGTTCGGCATTCATGCCGGAGAGGATGCAGGCGAAGCCCTTGCCTTCCTCACCGACGAGGCTGTCCGCCGGAATCTCGACATTGTCGAAGAAAACTTCGCATGTGGAATGGTTCATCATGGTTCGGATCGGCCGGATCGTCAGACCAGCCGCCGTCGCCGCACGCATATCGAGCAGGAACACCGACAAGCCATCGGTACGCTTCGCAAGCTGCGCACGCGGCGTCGTGCGTGCCAACAGCAGCATGAGATCGGAATGCTCCGCGCGCGAGGTCCAGATCTTCTGGCCGTTGATCACATAGCGTTCGCCGCGCCGCTCGGCCGTGGTCTTGATCGCGGCCGTATCGGTGCCGCTGGCCGGCTCGGTGACACCGAACGCCTGCAGACGCAACTCGCCACTGGCGATCCGTGGCAGGTATGCACTTTTCTGCGCCTCGGTTCCATGCCGCAGCAGCGCGCCCATGATGTACATCTGCGCATGGCATGCCGCGCCGTTGCATCCGGCCCGCTGCACCTCCTCCAGAATGGCTGCGGCCGCGGACAGCGGCAGCCCCGACCCACCGTACTCCTGCGGGATGAGGGCAGACAAGTAACCTGCATCCGTGAGGGCACGAACGAACTCGGCCGGATACGCGGACTCACGGTCGAGGGCACGCCAGTAGGATCCCGGAAATTGCGCACAGAGCTTGCGTACTTCCTCGCGAATCTCGGCATGGGATTCATCGGCGGATGGCGGTTGTGGATACATATGTCTCACCTGGCAACGGAGTGCGAGCAAACGCCCCACCGACTTCATCCTCCTCGAAAATCGCTATCCAGGGAAGGATGTCTTTGCTCTCGCTGCTAGATGAAAATATTATGGCCTGACGGCATTATCGTATTCCGCGGTCATGGATCTTAGACATCTACGCTATTTCGTGAGCATCGTGGACAGCGGCTCTTTGTCGGCCGCAGCGCGCGAACTGCACGTCGCGCAGCCGGCCCTGAGCCAGCATGTTCGCCGCTTGGAACAGGAACTGCGCATATCGCTGCTGGATCGAAACTCGCGCGGCGTCACGCCTACGGATGCCGGCCGCCGCTTGTACCAGGAAGCTCGCTCGCTGCTGGCGCAGGCGGCGCAGCTGCCGGAAGTGGTGCGGGATGCCGGCGAAAGCCCTAGCGGCGAGGTGCGCTTTGGCATGTCCGGCACGGTAGGAGAATTGATCGGTGCCCCGCTGGTCGAGGCGGCCCGCAAGCGATATCCGGGCGTGCGGCTGCGCCCTGTGGAGGCGATGAGCGGATATGTTCTGGATTGGCTGCGACGCGGCGAGGTCGATCTGGCGTTGATCTATGCCGATTCCGAGCCGAAGGGGCTCGCAGCGCAGCATTTATTGAGCGAGGAACTGTGCCTGTTCGGCCCTGTGGGCGCGCGCCTCGGGCGCGCCAGGCCCGGCGCTACGGTGTCGCTCGGCGCGGCACTCAAGCTCGACCTGATCACTCCGGGTCGCTCCCATGGCCTGCGTGAACTCCTGGAGCGCGGCGCTCATTCGATCGACAACCAACTGACACCTGCACTGGAAATCGACTCATACCGGCAGATCAAGCTACTCGTGCTGCGCGGCATGGGGTTCGGCATTCTGCCTGAAACCGCTGTGCGCCAGGAGATCGAGCTTGGCCTGCTGCACTCGTGGCGTATCGTTCGTCCGATCCTGCGGCGGCGCGTCTATCTGGCGCACATGAAAGAGCGTCCGCTCTCAGGCGCAGCCCGCGCCCTGGCGACGATGTCATTGGAACTCATCCAGGAACTGGTCCACAGCGGAATATGGATAGCCGTACTATCGCCAGGTAGCGATGCCTTGACGCTGTCACGCTGATCGGTGACACGCGCCTTTGGCGCCGCTGCCGTGACTGCCCTCCCTGGCAATGGGCCCTTACTTTGCCGCGGCTCTTGCAATGAGATACCGCGCAGCGCTAGCAAGCGGGCATCAGCCGCGATGACGACTGGGGCTGCATGCCGTCGATATCAAACGTCAGAAGTCATATGACGTCGTCAGGACGAACGAGCGCTCGGCACCTGGATTGCCCCAGCGCGCGACGTGTACGGCCGTCCAATACTTCGTGTCCGTCACGTTGTTGACGTTGAGCCGCAGATTCAGCCCCCCGAGCCGATAGCTCAGCATTGCGTTGTGCAAGGTGTAGCTGGGCACCTCCGAGTCGTTTACACCCGTGCTCTCCGTGTAGTACTTGCCCACATGGTTGATGCCATAACCGATTTCCAAGCCGAATGGCAGCGTGTAGGTAGTCCAGATGTTGCCGGATTGCTCCGGGGTGAAAGCAATCGCATTGCCGGCCTGTGCGTCGATGACGTTCGCCGCCCGTTGCGCGTCCGAGATACTCTGCAGCACTTCGCTGTCGAGGTAGGCGTAGCTCGCATAAAGCGACCAGTTCGGCGTGATACTGCCCGTCAGTCCGAGTTCGATGCCGTCCACGCGCGATTCGCCGTCCAGCACCTGCGTCGGAATATCGGGATCGCCAGAGTTCACACGTGCATTGGTCTTGTCGTTGCGAAACACAGCCGCCGTCAGGCCGAGCCGGTTATCCAGGAAATCCCATTTGGTGCCAAGCTCATAGCTCGAGATTTCCTCAGGATCGACATTGCAGTTCGCGTTCGCACCGGTGGCGGAACAGGAAGCGATGACGGTGGCGGCCGACGGCGCGGTCGAATTGCCATAGGCCAGATAGATGCTCCCATTTTCGACCGGCTTGTAGACCACACCGACCCGCCCCGAGAACAGGTGATCCGTCGCCTCGGACCTGCTGGTGGTCGCAGCGGTGCGGTTGAAGGTGTCGTAGACCGCTTCATGCCGCTCGTAACGCAGCGCCGCGTTCAATAGCCACTGCTCATTGAGCCTCAAGGTATCGAATACGTACAGCGCTTCGTTGTTCACCTTGTTGCTGTTTACGTTGCCGGGAACGTAGTTGACCGGTCCGGTCCAGGCGGTCGAGCCTGGATTGTAGAGGTCACGCACCGTGACGTAGTCGGCGGCGGCAGCTCCCTCCGGATAGACGTTGCTGAGCGAGGTACGCTCGAACTTTTCGCGCGTGATGGCCAACCCTGCCACCAGCGTGTGTTCGACGGAACCCGTCGTGAATCCCCAGGTGAAATCGGTCACATTGGCGATGATCGTCGTTTCATCGTCGCGCGCATTCGCTGGATTGCTCGGCGTGTACGAGCTTTCGCCCGGGGCGCACGTCGGATTGAGCGGATTGCCGTTCGTGGCCGCAACGCCCGCCCCATCCACGCATAAGCGGCCACCGAGCTGCACCAGATGCGAGTAGTTGCTGGTCTCGCCGTAGCGCGTAGTGTTTCGCAGCGTCAGCGACTCGCCAAAATCCTTTTCGAAGATGCCTGTCAGATTGTCGATCACCGCGTCTTCGCGATCCAGATTGCTCCATCCGAAATAGGTGCTGCGATTCACCGGTACCGGCGCTGCGTCGCTGCCTGCGGCCAGACCGCCAGCCGGGCGCCGCCATGGAAGGCCGCGGTCTGGCACGCGGTCGTTCTCCTGGTGCAGATAGTTGAGCGTCAGTCGCGTATCGGTCTGCAAACCAAACGCCAACGAGACCGCCGCACCCCAGCGTTCGGCCCAGACTTCGTCACGTCCTGCCACGTCGTTCTCGTGCGCCATGAGATTCACGCGAATGGCCGTCGTATCGCTCAGCTGTCGATTGGCGTCGAGCGTGGAGCGAAAGTAGTTGTCGCTGCCCACACCCGCGCTCAAGCGCGCAAAATCGCCGTTGCGTGCCGCCTTACTCACCATGTTGATCGTGCCGGAAATCGCACCGCTGCCGGAATAGACCGAGCTGGCGCCTTTGGTAACTTCCAGCTGTTCCAGATTGAACGGATCGGTGCGCGAGGTTTGCGCACTATCGCGGATGCCGTCGACCTGAATGTCGTTATCGGCGCGGTTGCCGCGCAGATTGATGGCATCACCGAAGCTGTTGCCGCCTTCTGCCGCACTGAACGTGATGCCCGGCACATTGCGCAACATCTCGTACAGCGAGAACTGGTTCTGATCCTCGATCACCTTCGCGGGGACCACCTGTACCGTTTGCGGCGTGTCCCGCAACGGCTCGGTGTACTTGGACGAGGACGCCCGCTCCGGCTTGTAACCGGCGTCGGCGTCGGCTTGGACATCGACCTTGCGCAAGGTGCGCGGTTGCGTGTCCCCTTGTTGCGCCACGGCGGGCGCTGCCGCCGCCGCAGCTAACGTCGTCGCTATGGCACTCACCAGCACATGCCGCCCCAAAGACAAGGGCCGGTGCGTGAAACTTTTTCGCAGCATTTGGATAGATCTCCCGTCGATTGACATTTTTTTCGCTTAGACGGGCTGGCTACCGATGGCACATCGGACGAGCTGGCTGCTGAAGACGTGGAAATATAAACGATAATCACTCTCATTCGCAATATATTGGAGTGAGACTGAACAGCGAATTCAAAGAAGAGCGCGCCAGGCGCCACGGGATACTGACCCTCAGCGGATATCTGACACCCATCAGACTAAGGAAAGTTATAAAAACGGCTCACGCACATGGGGGACGGCGGCCGCCGGCGAATTTGCCGAGATCGGCGCGGCCCGACGCGCCTATCGCACAGCTCGATGCGCAGATCGCCGGCATCACGCGATCCGTGGAGCGCAGCTGGCCACTCGCAACGTCAGAAACTTTGACGCATGCGGGTTCGAAGTAATCAATCCTTGGCACAAATAGAGGAACGTCCGTCGTTCGTCACGGTGAGAGTGATCCCCTACCGCGCACATAGGCAACACTCTTTCCGAGCGCACAGGTGCAAGAAAGCCTTTTGCAGCGAAAACAATACTGGCTATGTTTTCTGGAATATGCCCGTTAATCTCGCACCCACACCATTTCCCACAGTGCGGGCCTCACGTTCAGACTCCCTTTGCCATGCGAACCAGCTTCCATCTCGCCTACCACGTCCGTGACCTAGCCAAAGCCCGCGCCTTCTACGGCGCGATGCTGGGCTGCCGTGAAGGCCGCAGCGCCGAGACCTGGGTCGACTTCGACTTCTTCGGCCATCAGATTTCGCTGCACTTGGGCGAGCCGTTTCCCGTGACGAATACCGGCCGCGTGGGCGAGCACATGGTACCCATGCCGCACCTGGGGCTGGTCATGTCCATGGAGGATTGGGAGGCGCTAGCCGCGCGATTGACGGCGCAGAAAATGGATTTCGTGCTGGCACCGAGCATCCGCTTTGCGGGCCTTCCCGGAGAACAGGCGACGATGTTTTTCTTGGACCCCTGCGGCAATCCCATCGAAGTCAAAGGCTTCAGAGACCTCGACAACGTCTACGCGCAATGAGCAGCCTGCTGCCTTTTGTCTGTGCGCCCACCTACCCTTTTGCCGAAGCATGGCGGACGGCGCTGCAGGCCGCCATGCCGCACGAGCGCATCGTTGCGCTGGATGCGCTCGATGCGCAAGCCCGCGCGTCCTGCGACCTGGCCATTGTGGCCAACCCCGACCCGCGCGACCTGGCGACACTGCCCCGGCTGAAGTGGGTGTACAGCGTCTGGGCCGGGGTGGAGCGGCTGGTGGAGGATTTGCAGGACAGCCCGGTGGAGATCGTGCGCCTGGTCGACCCGCATCTGGCCGACACCATGGCCGAAGCCGTGCTCGCCTGGACGCTGTACCTGCACCGCGACATGCCGCGCTACGCCCGCCAGCAGGCAGCGGGCCAGTGGCTGGCGCACGACTATGTGCCGCCACAGGACAAGACAGTCGCGCTGCTTGGACTGGGCAAGCTGGGCACAGCCTGCGCCGCGAAGCTACTGGCCGCGGGCTTTCAGGTCTCGGGCTGGAGCCGCAACCGCAAAGCCGTACTTGGCGTGCAATGCCATGCCGGTAAGGACGAACTGCCCGCGCTGCTGGCCAGCGCCGACGTCCTGGTCTGCCTGTTGCCCCTCACCCCGGAGACCCAGGGCATGCTGAATGCCCAGATGCTATGCCAGTTGAGTGCAGGCGCTTCGCTGATCAACTTTGCGCGCGGCGCCATCGTCGATGACGACGCATTGCGCGCAGCGCTGGACCGTGGGCAGCTCGCGCATGCCGTGCTCGATGTCTTCCATCAGGAGCCACTGCCTGCCGCGCAATGGCAATGGCAGCACCCGCGCGTGACGGTCTTGCCGCACATCTCGGCGCCCACTAACCGCCGCACGGCCTCGACTATTGTCGCGACCCACGTGCGTGGCTATCGCGAGACCGGGGCCATGCCAGTGATGGTGGACAAGCAGCGAAGATATTGAAGCTTCACCGCGGGCGCATTGCGCTCGAGAAGCGGAAAAATGGTGCCGGCTGTAGGATTCGAACCCACGACCCCCTGATTACAAAT
>JBEBRC010000178.1:0-7400 GCA_040395055.1 Steroidobacter denitrificans | reverse complement strand
TACCAGGTGCGGCGCGATGCGCAGCAGCGTCGAGCGTTCATGGCATGAGGCACGCAGGCGTGGAATGTCCGCATGCTGCAGATATCGAATGCCGCCATGGACCATCTTGAAGCACTCGGCCGACGTGGCGGCGCCAAAATCGGCACGCTCGATCAGCGCCACGCGCAGGCCTCGCAGCGCCGCATCGCGCGCCGCTGCGGCACCGAACGCACCGGCGCCGATGATCAGCACATCGAATTCATCATTGGCGAGTTTGGCAGGTAAGCGTTGCATGGGAATCATTTCGATCGGAGGCATGCTTTCCGATGCATGTTCAATGCCCAGTGTCGGCACGGCATCGATCCGACGGCGATAAAACTTCGCTAGTGGCGATTCGCCGCGATCGCTACGGCCCGCAGGCTCATGTCAGGCATGCTCTGTCGCCGATTGCACGCAGGGAGTTGCACTACGGACATCTTGTTAAGACTGTCGTATCGTTCAGGGCTTCGCCGATGTAATCATTGCACGCCGACTTGTAACGTTTTCCTTGTGATCGGTATGCCTGCGGGAGACGGTCCGGACGGAATATTATCAAGTGTCTCCTTTCGTGATCGATTGGGAACGATCGAGCGTATTGAGGATGATGCGGACAGAACACGAGAGTTACGAGGAGCGAAGCGATGCTTGATGAGAGCCGGTCCGTGGACCGACATGACGCGCGTGGCGAGACGAAGTTCCGTCGCGCGGCGGTTCGTACGGCCGTTGCGGTGGCCTTGGCGCTTGCGGCCCCCCTGGCGGTGGGCAAGGTACCCGTCATTCCGGGGGCGATCGGCTATGGCATCGACACGCCGGCTGGTCGAGGCGGCGCCGTGCACAAGGTCACGACCTTGAACAATTCCGGAGCGGGTTCGCTCAAGGCCTGCGTCGATGCCAGCGGACCACGGGTGTGCGTGTTCGAGGTCTCCGGCACGATACGCTTGTCCGGTGATCTGATCGTGCGCAACCCCAACATCACCATCGCCGGCCAGACCGCGCCCTCGCCAGGCATCATGCTGCGTGGCGGAGGCCTGCTGATCAAGAGCTCGGATGTCCTGGTGCAGCACATCCACGTGCGGCCCGGCGACGATCCGGCTGGCCAGGACCCCGTGAATCGCGATGCGCTCAAGATCGAGTCCAATCCGGCCACGCCCATCCGCAATGTCGTCGTCGATCATTGCTCATTCAGCTGGGCGATCGACGAGCTGGCGAGCGCATGGCAGGGCTGGGATAACATCAGCTTGCTGAACAACATCTTCTCCGAACCGCTGCATG
Organism: Steroidobacter denitrificans; assembly: GCA_040395055.1. Classification (GTDB taxonomy): domain Bacteria; phylum Pseudomonadota; class Gammaproteobacteria; order Steroidobacterales; family Steroidobacteraceae; genus Steroidobacter; species Steroidobacter denitrificans_A. The sequence goes on along the minus strand of JBEBRC010000178.1, from coordinate 6,110 downwards.
ACTCCTTGCATCCAAAAGGAGCACATGGTTTCGGCGTGATCATCGGTCCGGTACAGGGCAACGTCACGATGGCGGGCAATCTTATTGCGCATACGGTATCGCGTGCCCCGCTGACGAATGCAAGCCGTGCTGTCATCGCCAATAACGTCATCTACAACTGGAAGAACATGGCGATCGATCTGCAGAGCCAGAGCGGCAGGCCAACCGAGAATACGGTGGTCGGCAATGTGTTTGTGCGCGGCCCGGACTACCAGAATCATGCGCCGGTTTCGCTGCGGGCGGACGAGACCAAGCTGCCGGCGGGCAGCAAGGTCTTCCTGGCCGACAATCTGGCCCAGGAAACGACTTCGGATCCCTGGTCGGTCGCCGCGGCATTGAAAGGTTCGCTGAAGCTGGCGGACTATAAATCCCACTCGCCGCTGGGATGGCCGGCGGGAATGACGACGATGCCGACCCAGGGCAATGTCGTGCTGGATCATGTGCTCAAGTACGTCGGTGCGCGTCCGGCGGACCGTGACAGCGTGGACAAGCGGCTCGTCAATCAGGTCAGGACAGGCACCGGGCAGATCGTGAACTGCGTCGCGGCCAATGGCACCGCTCGCTGCAATCGCAATGCAGGAGGTTGGCCGGTCATGGCTGAGAACCGCCGGGCGCTGAACGTGCCGGCCGACGCGAACGCCGTCACCGCGAGCGGGTACACGAAGCTCGAGCTGTGGCTGCATGACATGAGTGCGGACGTGGAAGGACGTTCGCGCCAGGTACCCGAGCCGCCGGTCCTGACGAGCCGCTGACCGCTCGTCATCGGCGCCGCGTCACCAATCCCGGGTCACCCGTGCGAACGAGCGGCGCGATGGTCGCGGTAACTTCTACACCGCGGGTTGTAAATTGTCGTGTGGATGATTGATTGTCGATAGTGTTCGCTTCCAGGCGCGCCCGAGTGGGCGCGCCTGGAAGGCGCCTCGCTCGGCCTGGCTTCCCGTGTGGCGGATCGTCTGCGCACCAGTACGCGTGGAATGCCTGGCATGGTACGCATCTTGCTCGCTCTACCGGCGTTCCGTTCGTGGATGCCAGTGAATGAATGTCAATGCGATCCATGCCAGTTCGCGGCTTGCAGGTGTGGCAGGGCGCGGGCGTTCCTTCCGTGTCGCACGGCAAGGTGCGGCAGTGGCCTATCAGGTCACGCAGCCGGTGTTGTTCAAGCGCCAATCCACCTTGGCGGCGCTGATACTTTCCTTGCGCGCTGCGGCACCCGCCGCGGTATGCAGCCTGACCCTGTACGGCTTGACGCGTGTCTTCGGCATCCAGCCCGGCGAATTCCTCAATGGCCCGACGGTGTTCGTGACGGCGCTTTCCATCGTCATACTCCAGCCTGCGCGCAATGCGGCGGCCGAACTGCTGACGCCTCGATGGAACATTACCGCCGGTTTGCTGGCGCGCTGGCTGGTGCTGCTTGCGCTGCTGCTGGCGATCGGCTATGCCACCGGCTATGCATCGCTGTATCCGCCGTATGTGATCCTTGCCTGGGCCTTGGGCACGCCGGTACTGCTGGTGCTGGTGACGCTCGGGCTGGACGAAACCGCCCGGCGCGTGGTGTGCCGTCCGGGCAATTTCCGCAGCGTGGTGTTTGTCGGCTGCAACGACACGAGTCGATACATGGCCGAGCGCTTTTCGCGCCATGCCGAATTGTGCATGACGGTGCGGGGTTTCTTCGACGATCGCAGCCCGGAACGCCTCGCCGCCTCGAACCTGCCGTTGCTCGGCGGCTTGTCCGACTTGCCGTCGTACGTCAAGCAGCACGCGATCGACGTGATCTTCATTTCGTTGCCATTGCGCCATATTCCAAGAGTCCAGCATCTGCTGGGCGCGCTGGGCGATACCACCGTGTCCTTGTACTATCTCCCCGATGTATTCGTGCTGGATCTGATTCAGTCGCGCGCGGGCGAGATTCTGGGCGTACCGGTCATTGCCATGCGCGAAACGCCCTTTCATGGCTATCGCGGCGTGGCGAAGCGATCGATGGACGTGGTGATCGCCGCCGCGGTGCTGGTCGTCATGGCGCCGCTGCTGGCCGCGATTGCGTGTGCGATCAAGCTCACCAGCCCAGGGCCGGTGTTGTTCAGGCAGTGCCGGTATGGGCTGGATGGACGAGAGATCACGATCTACAAATTTCGCACCATGGTCGTGACCGAGGAGCGTGGCTGGCCGGCGCAGGCGCGGCGCGATGATGTGCGCGTGACTCGATTGGGGCGATTCCTGCGCCGCTGTTCGCTGGACGAATTCCCGCAGCTCATAAATGTGCTGCAGGGGCGAATGAGCCTGGTGGGGCCGCGGCCCCATGCGGTGGCGCACAACGAGGCATATCGCCACCTGATCAAGAACTACATGGTGCGGCACAAAGTGCCGCCTGGCATCACCGGACTGGCACAGATCAACGGCTGCCGCGGCGAAACGCCGCGGCTTGCCGATATGCAGGCAAGGGTGCGGTTCGACCTGGAATACGTACGCAACTGGTCATTGTTGCTGGATCTCAAGATCTTGTTCATGACCGTGCCGAAACTGTTTCGCAGCGACAAGGCGTACTGAAGCAATGTCCACCGCCAGGTCATCCAGCGCCGGGCCGGTCATGCCGCCGGTATCGACCTTGCCGGAGATGATCGCGGACCTCATCCGGGCGATGGGCAGTTTGTTCGAAATCACATCGCCGCAGGAGCGCGAGCGCCTGATGCATGGACTGCTGTTGGCCGCCATCCTGTGCGCCGGCACATGGGTGCGCTTCTGGGGCCTGGGGAATGTCGGCCTGCATGGCGACGAGGAAACGATGGCAATGGCCGCAAGGCACATCCTCCAGGATGGAGTGCCTACGTTGCCAAGCGGCATGCTGTACCCGCGCGGGCTCACCCAACTGTACTTGATGGCGCTATCGGTACTGGCCTTCGGCGAATCGGAGTGGGCCTGGCGGCTGCCGTCGGCAGTGTGCGGGGTAGCGCTGATTGCCCTGGCGTACCTGGCCGGCCGACGATTCCTGCGGCCACAATGGAATCTGGCATTTGCCGCCAGTATCGCCTTCCTGCCCGATCTGATCGAGTACTCGCAGACCGCACGGATGTACATTTTCCTGCTGGCGAGCATCGCCGGCAGCATGGCTTGCATCTTTGCCTGGGAGCGTACCGGGCGCCTGGGCTGGCTGGCCGGCGCCGTCCTGGTCCTGGTGCTGGGCGTGGAGCTGCAATCACTGGCGGTGACCAGCGTGTTGCTGTTCTTGTTTCCGGGATTGCTGCAGGGAGATCGAAAAAAAATTGCCTGGGGCCTCATCGCCGCGGGACTGGTGATGCTGGCATTCGTCGGCATCGATGCCTGGGTGACAGCCCAGTATCCGGTGCCGCCACCGGAGTACGCCGCCGATCTCGGCCCGCCGCCCTGGGACCGCAGCCGCGCGGTGCAGGGGTTCGACTTGACGTTCGATCTGGCGCTATGGTCCTGCGGCGTCGCCGTTGCATTCTTTGCGTTTCACCTGAGTCGAGTGATTACTCATCGGGTGGCGGCCATCAGCGTGGTTGCCTTGCTGTTGGGCACACTGCTGGCGCAGTTGATGTTGTACTATCATCTCGCGGGTATCCTGTTCATCAGCGGGGTGGTCGTTGCCCGCCGCTACGCCGGTCCGCGGGTGTGGCGCAGACTGTCCATTTTCACCTTGGGAAGCGCGCTGCTGGGCTTGATCCATGTCAGTCTGCTGGCGTCCACCCCGGGGTCGGTCGTCAAGTTGTTGGGCGCAATGGTGGGGCAACCCAGCGTATGGCCTTATGCACGAATCATGGAGTTCTCGCATGTCGCCGGCATCATCGCCGTCGCCGTATTTGGCTGGGGGCTGGTACGGATTGCGACCCGGCGCCCGGCTGCGGATTACTGGCTGCTGGCGCTGCTGGGAGTGTGGATTCCCTTGTTTGCCATCGGGCTGTTCCTGTGGAACGTGCCGTCACGCTATACCGCCGCTTCCATACTGCCGCTTCTGGTATGCGCCTTTGGCGGCGCGCAGCAAGCCGTGCAATACCTGGCATCGTCCCCGGCGATCAAGGTGCTCGGCGATCCCGGCTCACTGCGCTGGCTCCATGCGGGTGCCGCAGCGCTCACCGGTATTCTCGTCATCGGTCCGCTCGCCAGTGCCCGGGCGATCAATTCCGGCTACGCGACTCATCCGGATCACAAGGGTGCGGCGCAGTTCGTACGCACCTTGGGCATCTCGGAGGATGACATCGTGTTGGCGGAGGATGTCCTGCAGCAGACCTATTATCTCGGCAAGGTGGATTACTGGTTGAACAGTCGCAAGCATGCGCGTCAATTCGTGGAGCGAGTCGATGATCGGATCGTCGATTTCTATACCGGTACGCCAGTGATCGGCAGCGGTGCGGAACTCGAGCTGCTGCTGCGGCGGCATGCCGGTCAACGCATCATCGTCATCGGTAGCGGCGAGAACCAGGCGGACGGCCGGCGCAGCATGCGTAGCCTGGGAATATTCGAGCTGCTGGCGTCCGATCGCTTCCAGTCGTTGTATACGGGCCGCGATGGCGTGACCGAGGTCTGGCGCGCCGTCGAATTGCATGAGGCGGGACCGGCGCGCAAGAATCCGGAGTGATGCCATTTCCGGGTTAGTCAATCGCACCGCGATCATTTCCATGACGCGGCTCATGAACCAGGGATTGGTGATCATCAGTCCCATCATCCTGGTGCGGCTGCTGAGCGTCAGCGAATTCGGCCGTTATCGCGAGTTCCTGCTGTATGTGAGCCTGCTGAGCGCCCTGTGCGCCTTTGGCTTCAGCACCAGCCTGCTTTATTTCATCCCATCTCGCCCGCGCGACAGCGTGCAGGTGCTGCGCCAGACGCTGCTGCTCACCGCGGCGAGCAGTGCCGCGATGGTGCTGCTGGCGTTGCTGCTCGACAGTGTTCTGAACCGGACCCTGCTGGGGGAGTTCGCGCTGCCGGTCGCGCTCTACGTCATGCTGTTCGTGAATTTCGATTTCTGGGAGTTCTATTGGCTGGCACACAAGCGCCCGCTGCCGGTGCTGGCGTATACGACCGGCCGTCTGGTCGGGCGCATGACGGTGGTGATCGCCGCCGCCGCGATCGGCCATAACGTGGAAGCAATCATCTGGTCCTTGATCGTGCTGGAGAGCGTGCGCGTGCTGGGATCCGTCATCGGCTGGCGACGCCTGCAGCGCGATGCATCCGGGACGCCGCGGTCGTGCTGGCGCGAGCAGTTGCGTTATTGCCTGCCCATCGGGGTGGCGCTGGTGCTGGTGACATTCAACAAGTACCTGGGAAATCTGTTCGTAGCGAAGGCCCTGGGCGCCGTGGCGCTGGCGCACTACACGATCGGCACCCAGGTGCAGCCCATCATTACGGTGCTGCGCAATTCCCTGTCCGATGCCTTGCTGCCGGAGATGGCCGATTCGAGACGCGAAGGCAATGGCGACCCGCTGCAAATGTGGCGCCGTACGACCGTGGTTTCCATGATCCTGTTGGCCGGCGCAGGCGTGGTGCTGGCGAAGTTCGCCCATCCACTGGTCGTGACCTTGTTCTCGATGGATTACGAACCGGCGGTGCTCATCTTCCAGATCTACTTGCTGGTGCTGGTCAGGGAAGTATTCGACTTCGGCGTCGCTCTGCGAGCGATCAATCGAACCACGCCTATCATCTACAGCAATCTGGTCGCGGTCCTGATCAATCTGGGCTTTCTGATCGTATTGCTGCCCATGGCCGGTCTGGCGGGCGCGGTGGCTGCCTTTGTCGCGTCTCGTTATCTCGAAGGCCTGTTCATCGGCTACTGCACTTTGCGCGCGTATGCATTGCCGCTGCGCGAGCTGGCCCACTGGGTCGACCTGGCGAAGGTCGGGTTGGCGGCCATGGCGGCGGCGGCGGTCTTGTATGGCTCATTCTGGGTAGATCGATGGGGGTTCGCCGGCGTCGTCCTTGGCTCGGGCGCATACTTGCTGCTGTTCGCCGCCTTGCTGATCCTGGTTCGGGTGCCGGAGGCCCGAGCGTTGCTAAGCCGCATCCTGCACGCCCGGCGCCTGCCGGCACAGAAGCCGCAGGGATGAACAGGGATCCGTGGCCAA
>JBEBRC010000177.1:0-7476 GCA_040395055.1 Steroidobacter denitrificans | reverse complement strand
TGGGCTGGGAAGTCTGGCTGAACGGCATGGAAGTCACCCAGTTCACCTACTTCCAACAGGTCGGCGGCCTGGATTGCCGTCCGGTCATGGGCGAGATCACCTATGGCCTGGAACGACTGGCCATGTACCTGCAGGGCGTCGAGAGCATCTACGACATCCTGTGGGCCGACGGACCGTCGGGACCGGTGACCTATGGCGATGTGTATCACCAGAATGAAGTGGAGCAATCGAAGTACAACTTCGAACTGGCCGACACGGCGCAGCTGTTTCGCCACTTCGATGACCACGAAGCAACCTGTCTGCGGCTGCTGGAGAATGGCCTGGCCTTGCCGGCCTACGAACAAATGCTGAAGACCTCCCACACCTTCAATCTGCTGGATGCGCGCAAGGCAATCTCGGTGACCGAGCGCCAACGCTTCATTCTGCGCGTGCGCGCACTGGCGAAGGAAGTCGCCGGGACGTACTACAAGACCCGCGAAGCGCTGGGATTTCCTTTGCTGAGCCCGGGCGCCACACCACCGCATCGCCAGACGACAGAGCAATGAGCAAGCGCGAATTTCTTTTTGAGCTCGGCACGGAAGAGCTGCCGCCACGTTCCCTGTTCACGTTGGCCCGGGCGTTGGCCGAGGGTATCGTCGCGGGCCTCGATACAGCTTCGATCCAGCATGGCGAGGCGCAATGGTTCGCGACGCCACGACGACTGGCGGTGCGCATCGTTGCGGTATCGGATCAGCAGCCCGATCAGACGATCAACCGCCAGGGGCCGGCGCTCGCGAGCGCGTTCGACGCGAACGGGCAGCCGACCAAGGCCGCGCTGGGCTTCGCTGCCTCCTGCGGCGTCGCCATCGAGGCCTTGACGCAGGCGGAGGGCCCGAAGGGACCCGTGCTGCGCTTCGTGACGACACGCAGGGGCGAATCCACGACCGCGCTGCTGCCGGGCATCGTCACGGCTGCGCTGGACGCATTGCCGATCGCACGACGCATGCGCTGGGGCGCTGGCGAACAACAGTTCGTACGGCCGGTGCACTGGGTCATCATGCTGTGGGGAAGCAAGATCGTGGAATGCGAGATCATGGGACTGAGGGCCGGCAAGCGCACGCGCGGCCACCGGTTTCATGCGCCACAAGAGATCGTCGTTCCCAGTCCCGCGAAATACGCCGCGACCTTGCTGGAGAAGGGCTTCGTCATGGCGGACGTCAACCAGCGGCGCGAGTACATCCGCAGCGAGGTGACCGCGATCGCCCAAGGTATCGGAGGACAGGCGGTGATGGAGGAGGCGCTGCTGGACGAGGTGACGGCACTGGTGGAATGGCCGGCGCCGCTCGCGGGACGTTTCGACCAGCGCTTCCTGCAATTGCCCCCGGAAGTGCCGATCGCGACCATGCAGGAGCATCAACGCTATTTCCCGGTGCGCGACCCGCAGGGCAAGCTGTTGAACTTCTTCATCACGGTGGCGAATATCCGCAGCCGCGACCCGGACAAGGTTCGCGACGGCAATGAGCGAGTGGTCAGGCCGCGCCTGGCGGATGCGGCCTTCTTCTGGGAAAGCGATCGGCGCCAGCCGCTGGCACAGCGGCGCGAGGCGCTGCGGTCGGTGACATTCCAGGAAAAGCTGGGCTCGCTGTACGACAAGAGCGAGCGTGCCGGCGCGCTCGCGATGCGCATCGCGCAATCGCTGGACACCGATGCCGAATCGGCTGGCCGTGCGGCCCAGCTGAGCAAGTGCGATCTACTGACGGCGATGGTCGGCGAGTTCCCGGAACTGCAGGGACTGATGGGCAAGTATTACGCGCAGCACGACGGCGAATCGCCGCAAGTCTGCACCGCACTCGAGGAGCAGTACTGGCCGCGCTTTGCCGGAGATCGGGTACCGCTCACTCCTACCGGCATCGCACTGTCGGTGGCGGACAAGCTGGACACCATCGCGGGCATCTTTTGCATCGGGCAGAAGCCCAGCGGTACGCGCGATCCTTTCGGCCTGCGCCGCGCGGCCTTGGGCATCTTGCGCACCCTGATCGAACGCAAGCTGGATCTGGACCTGAGGCAATTGATCGATACCGCAGTGAGCCTGCAGCCTGTGCCGGCGCCGCCGGCCGTGGCGGAGGAGATCTGGAGCTACTTGATGGAACGCTTGCGCAGCGCCTATCTGGAGGCCGATTCGGGCCACGCGATCAGCACCGAGATGTTCGATGCCGTGCTCGGCAGCAAGCCGCACTCGCCGCTCGACATCGATGTGCGGCTGCGGGCACTAGAAGGGTTCCTGGCCCTGCCACAGGGCGCCGCGCTGGCGAGCGCGAACAAGCGCATCGCGAACATCCTGCGCAAGGCGCCCGCCGATCTTTCCAGCGCAGTCGATACCGCGAAGCTGCACGAACCCGCCGAGCGCCAGCTGTTCGACCATGTAATGTCGATGGAACGCGCCTTGAATCCGCTGTTCGCGCGGCGCGAATACACGCAGGCGTTCACGCAGCTGGCGTCCTTGCGCGAGGATGTGGATCGGTTCTTCGAGTCCGTGATGGTCATGGCCGAGGATCCCGAGGTGCGGGCCAATCGCCTGGGACTGCTGCTGCGCTTGCGCAGGCTGTTCCTGCAGGCAGCCGATCTGTCGCGCTTGCCCGGATGAACCTGGGGGCGCTCCCGTGCAGCTGATCCGCTCGCTGCTGTTCACCTCGTTCCTGTTCATCAGCACCCTGATCTACGCCATCGTGGTGGTACTGAGCGGCTGGCTGCCCGACGAGCGCTTGTATGCGATCGCCAATCATTGGTCGCGCACACAGCTATGGATGCTCAAGACACTGTGCGGCCTGGATTTCCAGATCGAAGGCCATGAGCACATTCCCGCGCATGGCAGCCTGGTCTCGATGTGGAAGCATTCCTCCGCCTGGGAGACGATCGCCCAGGCAAGTCTGCTGCCTCCCCAGTCCTGGGTACTCAAGCGCGAGCTGATGTGGATCCCGGTCGTGGGTTGGGCCGTGAGCCGGCTGAAGCCGATCGCGATCGATCGCAAGGCCGGCGCCACGGCAGTCATGCAAGTCGTGGAGCAGGGCAAGCAGCGCCTGGCGGAAGGTCTGTGGATCCTGATCTTCCCGGAAGGTACGCGAGTGCCCGCGGGCGAAACCCGCCGCTATGGCATCAGTGGCGCATTGCTGGCCTCGAAAGCCGGCTGCAGGATCCTGCCGGTGGCGCATGACGCCGGCTACTTCTGGCCGCGTCGCGGCTGGGTAAAAAAACCCGGAGTCATCACCGTGCGCTTCGGGCCACCGATCGATGCCACCGGACGCGACCCGCGGCAGCTCAACGACGAAGTTCAGGCCTGGATCGAAGGGGCGCTGGCACAAATGACTTCCTCGACGCGCCACGCCAGCCAGGCGCGGTAGATTCCGCGGGCGCACAGGCTGCCGCCGCTGGTCTCGACCTGTCCTGGCACCAGCCTGGACCGGTGGTGGCCTGGGCTGGCTATCGCGCCGGTCCGGTGCCCGTGCCGCCCCACAGATCCTCTTGCGGCGGCAGGACCCGGCCATCGACTTGTCGGATGCCACCGACCCGATCCTGCTGCAGCCACAAGGGGCCGTCGAGATCGATGAAATCCGCATGGCGCGCGACATGGAACGCAGGAGCGATGCCGAGCGAGGTGCAGACCATGCAGCCCACCATGGTCAGGAAGCCCGCCGCCCGCGCCGCGTCCAGCAACTGCAGGGCGCCGGCGAGCCCGCCGGTCTTGTCGAGCTTGATGTTGACCGCCTGATAGCGATCGACGAGCCGCGGCAGGTCGGCCGCGACATGACACGATTCATCGGCGCAGATCGGACAGGCCGACTCGAAGCCCACCAAAGCCTCGTCCTGGCCCACTGGCAGCGGCTGCTCGAGCAACGCGACGGCGTTGTCGGCCAGCACTGGTTGCATCGCCTGCAACAGGTCCGGCGTCCAGCTCTCGTTGGCATCCACGATGAGCCGCGCCTGGGGGGCGTTGGCTCGAACCGCTCGCAGTTGATCGGCGGGCTGGTGCGCATCGACTTTCACCTTGATGATTGGCGCGTCCGCCAGCCGCGCCGCCGCCGCGCCCATGCGTTCAGGCGTATCCAGACCGACAGTGGTCGCCGTCGTCAGCGCCGGCAGCGGGCCACACTTCAACTGCGCGGCGACGGACTCACCCATGGTTCTTGCCGACAGGTCCCACAGCGCGCACTCCAGGGCATTGCGAGCGGCGCCGGCAGGCAGCCGTTGCGACAGTTCCTGCCTGGACATGCCGGCGGCAACGTCTTGCGCCACCTGTCGCACCTGCGCTGCCACGGAAGCGGGCGTTTCGCCGTAGCGCGCGTAGGGCACCGACTCGCCGCGTCCGACGAACGCGCCATCGTGCACCTCGACCACGATGACATCCGCCGTGCGCTTGGTGCCGCGCGAAATTCGAAACGGCGCGGCCAGCGGCCAGGACTCGGCGTTGACGATCAGCCGGCGAAGCACGATAACAAGCGATCGACGATGCGGCGCACACCGGTCTTCACCGGATCCTCGCAGGGCAATCCAAGTTCGTCCTCGACGCGCCTGCAGGCCGCTAATGCGTCCTCGGGGGCAAGACGCGAAGTGTTCAACGACACTCCCACGGCAACGACATCGGGATTCGTCAGGCGCGCCGCCTCGATATTCGCCTCCAGGCTGCGCTTCAGCGCGGGCAGGGGAAACGACGGGACACCACGCATATGCGGCCGCTGCGGCTCATGGCACATCACCAGCGCGTCCGGTTGCGAACCGTGCAGCAGACCCAGCGACACGCCGGCGAACGACGGATGGAACAACGAGCCCTGCCCTTCGATGAGATCCCAGCCGCCATCGACCCGTGCGGGCGAGAGCCACTCGGCGCCACCAGAGATGAAATCCGCCACCAAGGCGTCGATCGGAATGCCCGCGCCGGCGATCAGGATGCCCGTCTGTCCAGTGGCGCGGAAATTCGCCTTGATGCCACGACCGACCAGCTCGCGCTCAATCGCGAGCGTGGTGTACATCTTGCCGACGGAACAATCGGTGCCCACCGTCAGCAACCGTTTGCCACTGCGACGCCGGCCATTGCCGACCGGAATGTCATGCGGAAAATGACGAGCATCGAACAGGCTGCGCCCGTGCTCGGCCGCGGCCGCGCGGATCGCCGGATGAGAGTCGAGCTTGTGGTGCAGCCCCGAGGCGACGTTGAGTCCGGCTTCGATCGCCAGCACGACATCCTGGGCGCTGCTCGGGCTCAGGACGCCACCACTGTTGGCAACCCCCACCACCATGGTGTCGACGCCAGCGGCCTTGGCCTCCGCGAACGACATGAGCGGCAGGTCGAGCTTGACCTTGGAGTTCGGCCCCATGAACTGGCCCAGGCACGACTCGGGACGCCAGTGCGCAAGCCCTAGTGCGGTCTTGATCGACAACAGGTCGGGGGCATCCCCCAGGTACAGCAAGTAGGGCGGCCCCCAACTTGGCTCAAGGGCGGGCTGCTGCTGCTGCACATCGGGCAGGCTCATGGGCTTGACCTCTTGCTTGCTTGCGGTCAAAACCATGGTATTGGCCCGGTCCTCGCCCTTGCCAATCAAAAGAGCCCGCCGGGTCATAACCCTAAGTTATCCAGCCGACGGCGCAGCTCCCCACGAAGTGGTCCACGCATGTGTCCGGGTCGCGGAGCGACTGCGCCCGCACCTGCCCGCCCGGCGATCCGGTGCGGGCGCAGTGGCAAACCCGGTTCCGATCGGCATCGCCGCTGCGACGAGCGGGGACGGTCGAGTCTGGTGCCGCTGCGCCGCCGGTCTGTACGTGCCTCGCGTACCGCCTAATGAGCGCGCAACAAGACACGCCCGCCGCGCGCCGGCGTCACCTGGCCATCATCGATGGCCAGGTTGCCGTTGACGAACATGTACTCGATACCCTTGGAGTACGCGTCCGGCGTGTCATACGTGGCGACGTCGATGATCTCCTCGGGATCGAACACCAGCACGTCCGCGAAGGCGCCCGGACGCAGGAAGCCTCTATCCGGGATGCCCAGCACCGTGGCCGTCAGGCCGGTGGAGGAGTGGATCGCGCGCTCGATCGAAATCACCCCGCGGTCAAGTGCGTAACGCCGGATCTTGCGTGGGAACGCGCCGAAGGCGCGCGGATGCTCGCCAGCCGATCCGAACTCGGACAGGCCGCCGTCGGTGCAGGTCATGGTCCAGGGCTGCTTCATGAGGGCTTCGATGTCCTGCTCGTTCATGTTGAACGATATGATTGGCGCACCACCATGGATGAGCATGTCGATGGCGGTGTCGAGCGGATCTTCCGATCTTTCCCGCGCAATCTCGTCCAGCCGCTTGCCTACCCTGGAAGGATCGGCAGCATAGCGCCGTATCATGATGGCGTTCGCGCCGCCGCGACGCTCCAGGTTCGAAGCCATTTCCTCGCGGATGAGTGCTCGCTGCCGGCGATTTCGCAAGCGCTTGCTCAGTGCCTCCGAACCACCCTCCTGAGCCCATCCAGGCACCAGGGCCGATTGCAGCGCCGAGCCGGAAGCCTCGTAGGCATACTGGTCGGCCCAGACTTCGATCCCTTCCGCACGCGCCGCATCGATGACCTCGATCAGCTCCTGCGACTTGCCCCATACGCTGGGACCAAGCGCCTTGATGTGGGTGACGATGCCCGGCAATTGCGCCTCGCGCGACACCTGAATGACTTCCTTGACCGCCTCGACGACGCCAATGCCGTAGTCGGACTCATCCCGGATATGGCTGGTGTGGAACGATCCTGGAAACTGCGCGGCGACTTTCGCCAGCGCCACCAGTTCCGCGGTGGTCGAGTATTTGCCCGGGACGTAGAACGGCCCGCTGGAAAAGCCGTAAGCGCCAAACTCCATCGCTGCACGCACGCGCGCCTCCATTGCGCTGAGTTCGGCGGCTGTCGGCGCCCGGTCCTCGCGGCCCATCGCGTCGACCCGCACCGCGTTGTGGCCGATCAACGGCACCACGTTCACGCCCGGCCTGTTGTTCTGGATGTCTTTGACCAGCGGACCCAGATCCGCCGGCCCGCCGCCGTCGGGGTTGATCACTACGGTGCTGATTCCCTGGTAGAGGATGGGAATCGCCGCCGCCAGTTCCGGTGTCGAAATTCCCGGACCCGAATGTGAATGGGGATCGATGAAGCCCGGCGTGACGTAATGGCCGCGGGCGTCGATCACCCGCGATGCGGTCGCATCCTGCGGCACATGGCCAACGGCGACGATGCGATCTGCTTTGATCGCAACATCCGCATAGCGCCACGGCGCGGCCGTGCCGTCCAGAACGCGCCCGCCTCGTATCAGCACGTCGTATTGCGGTGCCTGTGCAAGCGCCGCCGCCGATCCTGTCAATGCCAATACCACGGCGGCGACGCATGCGCCCCACAGCGGTGGCAACCTGAATCCTTGCCGACTGCTCATCTTGTACCCTCCAGGCAGAAAACCTGCCGCTGATCGGTGTAACAATCGTCTCG
>JBEBRC010000176.1:0-7509 GCA_040395055.1 Steroidobacter denitrificans | reverse complement strand
GAGGTACAGAAGGCCTATGCCCGCGCGGTGTTCAATGTGCTGTTCCACAACCGGGACGATCACCCGAAGAATTTTGCCTGGCGCCTGGGACAAGACCGACGCTGGCGTCTGGCCCCGACTTTCGATCTGACCTTCAGCGACGGGCCGATGGGCCAGCATCACATGGATATCTGCGGTGAAGGCGATACCGTGGAACGCAGTCATCTGCTGCGTCTGGCAGCGGAGGGTGGCGTGTCCTCCAAGGAGGCGAAATCGGTGATCGACGGGATGCTGGAGCAGGCTGCGACATTTCATCGGCGTGCCGCGATGTTCCCGATTCGTCACGCCACGGTGCAGCGGATGACAACCTCGATTGAGGCCTGCAGCAGTCGATTGACCGTGGATTGAACGGCATGCGGCCATGGCTCGTGCTATCGGGCACGCTCGATTGAGCATCTGTCGATCCCGTACTCCGAAAAGGTCGCCGAAACGGCCAAAATGCGACATATGATTTTGACCTGTCGCAAGCGACGACAGGAGCGGCACGGCGCGCTGCAAGGCAAAGGTGGAGTAGAGAGAAATGATCATCAAGCCTATCGATGACATGGCGCAGCAGATCAGCGAGCTCGAGGGACTGTTGACCGAAACCAGCGGCCAACAGCAAAAGCGAGTCGAAGAGGAGCTCAGGACTTGCCGCGCCGGGTTGCGGGGCGAGAAGGATGCGGCGTATTTCATCGACTTCGAGCTCAAGGATTCCAGGAACTGGGCGATCATCCACGACCTGCGTATCGAGGATGGCGACCGCGTGGCGCAGATCGATCATCTGGTGATCGATAGAATGTTGAATTGCTGCGTGCTGGAGACCAAGAGCTTCCATGCAGGGTTGAAGATTACCGACCAAGGTGAGTTCTTGCGCTGGAACGACTGGAAGAAAACCTTCGAGGGTTTGCCCTCGCCATTGGCGCAGAACGTACGACACATCTCGGTCCTGAAATCACTGGTCTCGAAGAAGGTGGACTTGCCCAAGCGCATGGGGCTTCGAATCGGACCCAGCTACAAGTCGTTCATTCTCATTTCTCCCAAGACACGTATCGATCGACCCAAGAAGTTCGATACCAGCAACATCGTCAAGGCCGATCTGTTCCTGCAAACAGAAAAGAAGATGTTCGACGAATTGGGTGTGGGGGCCTTTCTGATGGCAATGGTGAAGGTCGTTGGCCAGGACACACTCGAGCGTTTCGCGCGCGACATTGCAGGACTGCACCGGCCGGCATCGTTCGACTATCGTGGGAAATTTGGCATCGGCCAACGATCCATTTCAGACGCGCCTGTACAAGAAAGCCTGCCGCCAGCGCTGGTCTGGAAATCGCAATCCGCCTCCGCACCGGTGCTTGCCTGTCGGGCCTGTGGGTCGGCCAAGCTCTCGGTGCAGTACGGCAAGTTCGGTTACTATTTGAAGTGCGGTGCCTGCGACGGCAATACGCCGATCAAGATCGGCTGTGGGCAGCCCTCGCACAAGGAGCGAATCCGTAAGGAGGGACTGAAGTTCTACCGCGAGTGCGCGGAGTGTCGAACCTCGAGCCTGTACTTCGAGAATGCACTTTGATCGATGCACGAGCGGCGCACGACGGATAAGCCTATCCCAGGCATTCTTCGCCTTTCCGTGCGAGAACCTGGCCGCGCCAGTCATTTGCCAGCCAGGCAAGCATTTGAGTGGAAGCTCGTCGACAGAGGAACGACATGCAGGTCGAGTATTTTGAAATTGCAGAGCGATTCCGCGGTCCGCCGCGATCCGGGAATGGCGGCTACACCTGCGGACGCATCGCCAAGCCGTTGCGCGGTACGGCTTCGGTTCGGCTGAAGGCGCCGCCTCCGCTGGGGACTTCGTTGCGTCTGGAATCCACGGACGAGGAAGCCCGGCTCTTTCAGGACACGACACTCATTGGTGAGGCGAAACGATCCGGCCTGGATTTGCAGGTTCCACCCTCCCCTTCGTATGAAGAGGCTGCAGAGGCGGCACGATCGTACCCGGGGTTCCATAGCCATAGTTTTCCTGGCTGCTTCGTCTGCGGTCCGGAGCGCGTGGCGCACGAGGGTCTGTGCATCTTTCCCGGCTCGGTGAACGGCTCTTCCCTGATTGCGGCGCCGTGGATCCCCGATGCCTCGCTGGCGGACGCATCGGGACAGGTGAGTTCGGAGTTCCTGTGGGCGGCCCTTGATTGCCCGGGCGCGTTCGCTCATTTCCCGCTTCCCGATGGCGTTGCGCTCGTCCTTGGCGAGTTGACCGTATCCCTGCTCGGTACGGTCACGCCTGGGGAGCGCTGCGTCGTTCTTGGCTGGCCGTTGAGTGTCGAGGGCCGCAAGCGCTTGTCCGGCACGGCCATCTACGCACCAAACGGTCGCCTCGTCGGATTGGCGCGTGCCGTGTGGATCGAAGTACCCTCGAGCACCTGGGATTAGACGGCAGGACCTCGGGATAGCGACGCCAGCAGGAGTCATGAATATGTACGGCTTGATCGGCAAGATACAGGTTGTGTCAGGACAGCGAGACGCTTTGATTGCCATCCTGCTGGAGGGGACCAGCGGGATGCCGGGCTGTCTGAGCTATGTGGTCGCGCAGGACGCCGCCGACGCCGATGCGATCTGGGTGACTGAAGTATGGGACAGTCAGACGAGCCATCAGGCGTCCTTGTCATTGCCCTCGGTGCAACAGGCCATTGCGCGGGGCAAGCCGCTCATCGCGGGCTTTCACGAAAGATTCGAGACCAGGCCGATCGGCGGTCACGGACTGGGCTCCGGCGGCGGTTCCTGATCAGCGCAACGGGTAACGAGACAGCGGCAGCGATCATGCGAACCGTATTGCGCGCGATCCATGCCGACATCACGACGCTGGCTGTCGATGCCATCGTCAACGCCGCGAATTCCTCGCTCCTGGGCGGCGGCGGGGTCGACGGCGCCATTCATCGTGCGGCGGGACCTGGATTGCTTCAGGAGTGCCGGCAGCTGGGTGGCTGTCAAACCGGCGATGCCAAGCTCACCAACGGCTACCGCTTGCCCGCCAGCTACGTGATCCATGCAGTCGGGCCGATCTGGCGCGGTGGGTCGGCGCAAGAACCGCAGCTGCTGGCGTCCTGCTATCGACGTTCGATCGAGTTGGCCGCTACGCAAGGCGCGCTCACGTTGGCTTTTCCGAGTATCAGCACCGGCATCTATGGCTACCCGATCGATCTCGCCGCCAGGGTTGCCGTGACGACGGTCCGGTCGTCGATCCAGGCGTCCGGATTGGAGGAGGTCATCTTTTGCTGTTTCTCAGCCGGTGACCTGGCCATCTACCAGGCTATCCTGGATGATCCGGATGATGCTTCCCGGGACCCCCGCCGATAGGCGTCACCGGCCCCGCACGGGCCTCCTCGATATGCCTGGCTGAATGACGGGTTACCTGGTTTGCGATATTCCAGAACGCCATACGGATCACCATGAACGCAACATCCACCGTCCAGATCGATAACGATCGCGTCGTCGTCACCGAATGGCGCTTCGCGCCCGGTGCGGAAACGGGGCATCACGTGCATGCCATGGATTATGTGGTGGTGCCGCTTACCAGCGGGACACTTCGGCTGGAGGAGCCGGCAGGCTCGCGGGACGCGCAGCTGATGGCCGGGGTCTCCTACGCGCGGCCCGCCGGCGTCACCCACAACGTGGTCAACGTGAACGATTTCGAGTTCTGTTTCATCGAGATCGAGTTGAAATGAGGGGTTCGATCACCGGCGCCACGAGACAGGCATGGGCAAATCGCTGACAGGCAAAGTGGCATTGGTTGCGGGTGCCACGCGCGGTGCGGGACGCGGGATCGCCGTCCAGTTGGGCGCGGCCGGCGCGACGGTCTATTGCACCGGGCGCACGACGCGAACCGAACCTTCGCCGATGAACCGGCCGGAAACGATCGAAGACACCGCGGCGCTGGTGGACGAGGCCGGTGGTCATGGGATCGCGATCCAGGTCGACCACCTGGTGCCGGATGCGGTGCGTGCATTGGTGGCCCGAATCGAAGATGAGCAAGGCGCCCTGCACATTCTCGTGAATGACATCTTTGGCGCGACCAGGATTGAATGGAACAAGTCCGTATGGGAATCGGACCTCGGCTACGGCTTGCACAGCTTGAGATTGGCCGTCGACACGCACGCCATTACCAGTCACTTCGCGATACCGCTGCTCATCAAGCAGCGAGGCGGCCTGGTCGTGGAAGTCAATGACGGTACGGCCGAGTACAACGGGAGCCATTATCGCAACTCCTTTTTCTATGATCTCGCCAAGGCAGCGGTGCTGCGCATGGGATTCTCTTTGGGTCATGAGCTCGAGCCGCACGGTGCCACGGCGGTTTCGCTGACCCCGGGCTGGCTCAGATCCGAGGCGATGCTCGAGGCCTTCGGCGTAACCGAATCCAATTGGCGCGACGCGACGACGCGCGTGCCTGGCTTCGCCATATCCGAAAGTCCTGCTTTCGTGGGCCGGGCGGTGGCGGCGCTGGCAACGGATCCAAACGTTTCACGTTGGAACGGCCAGTCGGTATCCAGCGGCCAATTGGCGAAGATCTATGGCTTCACGGATCTGGACGGCAGCCAGCCCGATGCCTGGCGGTACATGATCGAGGTTCAAGACGCAGGTAAGTCTGCCGACGTCACCGCTTATCGCTGAGGCGCTGGCATCCTGGGCAGTCCCGAATGCCGTGATCGACTTCACGGAATGAGACGGCGGCGGGGGCGTACGTTTCGGCTTCCTGGATTGCATGGCGGCGATGGAGCGCCGTCTGGCGGGGCGAGGTGCGCTCATGGGTTCGATAGCGGGCATCAAGCAGTGAATGACGACTCATCGAGGCTCGCCTACGCGGTGGCGATGCTTCTTGGCGTGATGCTGTGGACGCTGATCGCGGCGATCGGCGGGCGTGCCGAACCGTGGGATTCACCCTTGTACTGGTCCATTGGCTACCCACTCGCCATCGTGTTGGCGGGCGTGCTCGGCTATGTGTTTCCGCTGCGGCCTTGGCGCTGGGCGATGACGCTCATGTTCATGCAGGGAGCGATCATGCTGTTCGGCGGCTCGGGCCTCGGGCTCTTGCCGTTGGGACTGATCATGCTGCTTCTGCTGTCGTTGCCCGCCGTTGCGCTCGCATCGCTCGGGGCGCGACTCAGTCGGCGCCGGCACAACGCCTGATGGCGATATTCCAGGGAATCCTGTTTCTGTTCTTTGGCATCGGCCTGCTGCTGGTGGACTATCGTTCACTCGCGAGTGGCTGGTTGCCTTGTGGGCCGAATGGATTGCGGGGCAGGGTGGAGATCTACCGCAACAAGAATCCAGCAGGGTTCTGGCTGATGTTTGCCGTATACGGCGCGGGTGGATTCTGGTTGCTGACGTTCAGCCTGCGGCTGCTCGCTGGCGCCGCCGAACCACTGCCGCTGAACGGATGAGGACAGGGCGATAGCAGCGGTATAGTCGTGTGGTGACAGCTTCGATGCGCAAGCCTCCACTGCAGCGCGGGATTCGGACAGATCAGGAGAACATCATGCCCAGTCGACAGTTTGATCCAGAGCAGTTCGTGCAGCGGGCGGCCGATGCGATCGTTGCTGCGGATGCCGAGGGATCGATCGTCTTCTGGAATCCGGCAGCGGAGCGCATATTCGGCTACACCCAGAGCCAGGCACAGGGTCAATCGCTCGATCTCATCATTCCCGAACGCCTGCGCCACCGTCACTGGGAGGGCTATCGCCGAGTCATGCAGACCGGCGAGACCCGGTACGGCACCGACGTGCTTCGTGTACCGGCCGTCGACAAGGATGGGCGCGCCTTGTCGATTGCCTTCACGGTCTCGTTGCTGCGCCCGCCCTATGGGCAGGGACCAGTGATCGTGGCGATCATGAGAGACGAGACCCATCGATGGCAGGAAGAGCGTTCGCTGCGCCAACGGCTTGCGCAACTGGAAGCGAGCAAAGGCTGATTACCGGTTCGCATCAGCGAACGCCAGCGCAAAACCTCCAGACCCAAACCCCAAGACCAAAAACGTCAAGACAAAGGAGTGCTCGAAGATGGCAGCAGTGATATGTAGCGAGAAGGGTTGCAAGAGCTGGGCGAAAGACAATGGCAGGTGCGCCGCGCACAGCAAGAAATACATGAAGAAGCTGGTCGGCGAGGAGGGGTCCAAGCAGCCATTGATGGTGGAAAAGGTCGCCAAGGTCCTCAAGAACGACAAGGACAACTACTACGGCGGTACGGCCAAGCAACCACACGTGCACGTCTACCCGGGCGGCGCGCATTTGAAGTTGGGAGCCAAGCGTTTCAATCTGGTGCAGAACGGGGTCAAGTACGCCTCGACCATCACAGCCGCTTATGGGGCGATGGATGAGCACCCGCTGGGAGACGACTTGCGGCCATGGGTGGACGCGGTACTGAAGTACTTCTGATTGGATCCGCCGCGGCCGGTCGCGTTCACCACGCGGACGTATCATCCATCGTGATGCGGGATTGCGAGGCGCCGGCTGAGGCCGGCCGCCGTCGGCCGGCGGGCAGGCGCATTGCCGCACGGGCATCGCGGCGTATCGCCGGGGCTGTTGTGCGTCAGATGTTCAGCACGATCTTGCCGAAGTGGCGGCCGCTTTCCTGGTGGCGGAAGGCCTCGACGATTTCCTCCAGCGGGAATTCGCTGTCGATCACCGGGCGCAGCTTGCTCGCTTCGACGGCACGGATCATGTCGCGCTGCTGGCGGCGGTTCCCGACCAGCAAGGCTTGCAGGCGCAATTGGCGCGACAGTGCCAGGGCCAATGGCAGCTGGCTGTCGATGCCGGTGAGCACGCCGATCAGCGCGATGTGGCCGCCGACGCGGCATGCATGCATGGACTGCAGCAGCGTCGCGGGCCCGCCGACTTCGATGATGTGATCGACGCCGCGCCCATCGGTAAGCCGATGCACGCTCTTGCTCCACTGTGGGTCGCTGCGGTAGTTGATCACTTCGTCTGCGCCCAGTGCCTGCAGCCGGGCAAGCTTGTCGTCGCTGGAGGAGGTGGCGATCACGGTGGCGCCGGCGAGCTTCGCGAACTGTAGCGCGAAGATCGATACGCCGCCGGTGCCTTGCACCAGCACCGTCTCGCCTGGCTTCAGCATCCCGTCTTCCATCAGCGCCCGCCATGCCGTCAGACCGGCCGTCGTCAGCGTCGCCGCTTCCGCGGCGCTGTAGCCCTGCGGAGCATGAGTGAATGCGCTCGCCGGCATCGTCACTTGCTCTCGGGCGAAACCATCGATGCCGTCGCCAGGCGTGCGGCCGAAGCCGGCTGCCTGTGGCGGCCCATCGAGCCAGTCGGGGAAGAACGTGCTGACCACGTGATCGCCGATGGCGTACTCCTCGACACCCGCGCCCAGCGCAATCACCTCGCCGGCGCCATCGGACATCGGGATACGCACTTCACGTGGTCCCACCGTGCCGCTTACCACGCCATAGTCATGGTAGTTGAGCGAGCTGGCGCGAATGCGCACGCTGATCTG
>JBEBRC010000175.1:0-7546 GCA_040395055.1 Steroidobacter denitrificans | reverse complement strand
GCCCACATAGCCGGGGCTGTTCGGTAGGCTGATGCCGATGACCGTGAACACCGTAACCAGCACGGCGGCGATGGGCCCGGGATCCAGACGCATGGCGTACAGGCTCAGCCAGATGCAGCCGAACATGAACAGCCATTGCAGGATGGACAGGCCAAGCAGCTGCGCGATGACGCGTGGACTGCGCAGGGCGCTCAGGCCGTCGGCGGCTGCGCGAAGTTGATCGAGCACGCGTTCACGCAGTGCGGCAGGCGCTTTGCTCAATAGCCGCTCGCATAACGACAGACAGGCTGACGTCCAGAAGACGAACACCAGGAACAGGCCGAGGGCGACGAAGGCGCCCGCGGCCAGCAGGTAGATTGCCGAACTCAGCCAGGCGGAGGCGGTCTTTGCACCTGCGAAGGCGAGGGCGGCGAGCAGCAGGATTGAAAGCAGGTCGAATACGCGTTCCAGGGCGATGGACATGAGGCTGGAGAGCATGCGCAATTGCAGGCGTCGCGCCGCGAGCCAGGCGCGCACGATCTCGCCGATTTGCATGGGCAGCAGGGCGCCAGCGGCGTAACCCACCATGACGGGCGCGAACAGCTGGCTCGCGGTGGTCGGCGCCGCCGTCCGCAGCAGCAGGGCCCACCTCACCGTCTTGACCCAGTAGTACGCAAACAGCGCGAACAGGAACGGTGCGATCGTCCACCAGCGTGCCGAGGCGAGTGCCTGCCTGAGCTGTTGTCCGTCGACGTCGCGCAAGGCGAAGGTCAGCAGCACGGCGCTGAGCACGACACCTGCGCCGGCGGCCAGCCAGCGTTTGTCGACCCTCATGGAGCGGCGGGCAGCTGACCGAGGCCCGCAGTGCTTGGGCATGCGCCACGGGAGCGGCGGCGAAGAAACCTGCGCAGCGCCGGCCTATGTTGAACCAGGACGCCCAGCAGCGCGGCCAGGATCCACTCCAATGCGAGCGCGCCACCGCCCCCGCCACCTCCTCCGCCATTGCCACTGCCATCGCCGCCGGAGCCGCCGCCGGCCACCGGCGTCGTAATGGAAACGGCTGCTGATTGAGCCGAGTCATTGCCGGCCTCGTCGCGCGCGGCGATACGGTAACTGTAGAGGGTGTTGGCACTGACCGTACCATCGCTGAAGTTCGTGCCGCTGGTCGTATCGAGGAGGGTGCCATCGCGATAGACGAGGTAGCTGCTCACGCGAATGTTGTCGCTGGCTGCGCTCCAGGATAGTTCGACCCGATTGGATGCGGGTGCGCTCGCCGACAGGTTGCCTGGAACGCTGGGCGCTTCGGTGTCGAGCGGCGGCTCGTCGGCGGACCAGGCACCCGCCTTGAGATTGACCTGGGTAATGCAGGTGGGGGCGTTGATCCGGCTGCAACTGTCCTGGGCGGTAAAATCGTAATGGGCGGCCAGGCCGGTCTCGGCGCCGGTCACGGAAGCAGTGTAGTCCTCAAGTTCGGCGGAGCTCCTTGCCCTGGACCAGAAGCGCAGTTCATCGATCCGGCCCTTGTAGTCTTCATACTGGTTGATGGCGCCGATGGCCGCCTGCTTCTCGGAGCCCCAGATCCATCCGGCCTCCGCCGATGGAAAGCCGCTCCAGGTATTCCACCATTGGCGCATGTCGGTCAGGGACGAGGTGGTTTCGGTAGCGATCAGTTCGCCGTCGATCCACATTTCCAGTTGTGCGCCGGCGCCCTGTGCGCGGCGCACCAGGCTGACCTGGTGCCATTCGCCGTCCAGCAATGAAGCGCTGCCGGCGTTCTGCACCGCATGCAGCCCGCCGCTGCGCGCGGCCGCCGCGTCGCCGTCGCCGAGGAGCCAGCGCAGCCGTCCGCCATTGAAGAACTGCAGGCTGAAGGTGCCGCTGGAAAAGCTGGTGTTGTTGTGGCCGTCGAGCAGGAAGTTGCCGCTGTACCACCATGTATTGCTGGAATACGGCGCCGGATTGGCATCGCTCCAGTTCGTGAGCTGAGCATCCCCGCCGTCGGTTGGCCCCACGGGAAGCGCATCGTCGGGCCGTAGCCAGATCTCCAGCGTGAACTCCGCATCGCCGAAACCGGCGGGCAGGGTGACCTGTCGGCCATAGTCGTAGTCGCGCGCCGCATTCTCGAAAAACTCGAGGGACGCAGCACTCGCCGGAATGACCCAGGCGCTCCAGGCAAGCAGCACCAGCCCCGCGGCGGTCGTGCGAACTCTCGGTGTTGCCGGCGCTTGGCCGGTTCTTGCACGCAGACGTGATTTTCCCACGGGTATGTCCTGATTATCCAACGGATGCACGAAGCGCAGTGTATAGCGTGGCCATGATGCCGGTGGAAGGGCCTGAGTCGGGATTCCCGGAATCGAGGTTGCTGGGTCGGGTAGCAGGATCGCAGTCATGTCGGCGGCGTGGTGATCTTGCCGTCGAGCTGGTGGATCAATCTCGATCATGATCCGTGGTATGAAGTTCGTCCATAGCGATGTGTGCCGGTGTTGTCGGGTCATCCTCTGGCAGTACTTCATGTGGCCAGTCTGATGTGTCGTTGGTTGTCAGGACGGGTCAAGAGCGAGTAATGCGTTCACGTATGTCCTGGATCGTTACCGGTCTGCTCGTGGGCACACTGTTCCTGTGCATCTCGCTGCGGCAGGTGGACCTGCTTCACAGCCTGCACATCGTGCTGCGTGCAGAGTGGGGCTATGCGATTGCGGCAGTCGCCGCTTCCATCGTGTTCATGATCGTCAAGACCTGGCGCTGGTGCATCCTGCTGCAGCCCTTGCATCAGTTTCAGGTGCGACAGCTGCTTGCAGCGGTCTATGCCGGCACCGCCGTCAACTTGATTGTTTCGCATGTAGGAGAACTGGCGAGAGTTGCGATCGTTGGCCGCCGCTACCCGGTTCCGGCGAGCGCGTTGCTGGGGACGGTGGCGGTGGAGCGCCTGTTCGACACAGCCGCTGTCCTGGTGTTTCTTGGCGTATTGCTGGTGGCGAGCGAGGAGGTGGCACCGATCGTGATGTCGGCCAGCTATGTCGCGGCGGCACTGGTCGCGATCGCCCTGGGCATGCTGCTGGTGGTGATGATCTGGCCCGTCCGCGTGCTGCGCATGGCAGAACGCGCGTTGGGATTTCTCGATGTACGCTGGCGCGTGAAGTTGATGTGGCATCTGGGCAAGGTGTTGGACGGACTGGCGGTGATTCGCAGTGGGCGCCTGCTGATACAGGTGGCGATGCTGTCGATGCTGCAGTGGCTATGCATCCTGGCGGGGATCCTGGCCAGCATGCATGCGTTGCAGGTGGAGGCTGCGTCCGTCGCGGCGATCGCAGTGCTGGTGCTGCTGGTGGTGGGTCTCACCCTGCCGACCGCACCCGTGCATATCGGGACCACGCAGTTGGGATTCACTGCCGGGCTGGCAGCATTCGAGGTGACGGCCCAAAGTGCCTTTGCCGCCTCCATCGTCTATACCGTCTTCGTCCTGCTGCCGATGAGCATTCTGGGCCTGGCCGCACTGTATGGCTCCAGCCGTCCCTGGCGTACAGGGTTGCCGCGCCTGCCACGGCGCCGGGCCCCCGTTGGGTGATGTCAGGCGCGCCGTACTGAATTGTCGGCAGGGTTTACAGTTGGAATCACCGACAGCGCGTCAGTAGGGAGCCAGGGCACCGGAATAAGAGTCAAGCTATTGTTATTAAAATGAAAAAATACACGGGCATGGATGTTGCTTCGTATTCGGGCGTCGGACCAAACGCATCGCACAGGAGCTTACCGCCCATGATCAGAGCATTGCTGGCAGCAGGGACACTGGCCTGCCTTTCGCTTTCAGCCCAGGCCACTCCGGTCACTTTCGACCTGGCCGGTGCGCCCACCTCGTCGGTCGACGTCGTGGACTTCGATGGCGGCTTGCTGTGCAGCATCAGCGGTTGCGGTGTGACGGCCACCCTGAATCCGCTGCTGGATTCGCTCAACAGCACGCTGGATGTCGGCGATTCCTGGAGCTTCGATTTCTTCACTCTGGGCTTCCAGGGCATCGGCGGTGGCACCGGCACGATCGCCGCTACCCTCGGCTTCGACCTGCCCACCGGCGCTCCGGTGGCGGAAAGCACCGGCGAGGGCGGTTTCGGTACGTTCATGGGCCTCATTTCGGGCGGCAACCTGACCTGGGTGACGCAGCCCGGGGTGTTCTCGCTGGGCGACGGCAGCCAGTACTCCGTGACCTTCGCCAACTTGTCGGGCGTAACCCTGGGGTCCGCCGTCGTCGGCGCCACGATCACCCTGCTGCAGGGTGGTGGTGCGGTGAGCGTGCCGGAGCCGGGCACCTTGACCTTGTTTGGCCTGGGGCTGCTGGGTGTCGGTTTCCTTGCCCGCCGCCGGCAGCGCCAGACGGCGAACCCGCTGGCCACCTGAGATCTTTCAGGACGGTTCGATAAAACAAGCCCCGCCATGCGGGGCTTGTTCGTTTTGGCAGTCGATTTGGTGGTTGGTGCGTGCTAGTGCATCGATGGGGAAAGCGGTTCACATTTTCCTTGCGCAGCCAAATGACGCTTCGGAGCCACTGCGACCAACATGTGGCCAATGCCCAGCAGGGCAGCGAATCTGCCGAAGAGACTCGCCATCACATTTTGCAGGCGCCCGCCGAAGAAAGGGATTCTCGCGAGCCCGTAATATCCGACACCCTTGATGGATGAGTCGGGAATGATCGCCCGCAGTTCATCCCGTGAAAAGCGAAATATATAGTCGATGCCCGCCTGGCTTGGTTCGCCTTCTTTTTTCCAGCCATCTCTCTGTTTGATCTTGGAGTAGTGGTGGGCCGAAACACCAATGGTTCCGTGCTCCTTCGTGACTCGCTCCAGTTCATTGATGGCCCGCTCCTGCGGGCCATGGGGTTTGAAGTGCTGGAGTGTGTTGGCACAAACGCAAGCATCGAAGGCAGAGTCTTTGAAGGGCAGCGACGTCAGGTCGGCCTGAACCGCTAATATATTCTTGAATCCTTTGCTCTTAAGGATTCTCAGGCTCTCTAATGAATAGTCAACGGCAACGACAATATCGCATCTGGGGCAGATCTTCGTCGTGACCAGGCCCGTGCCGCACCCAGCGTCGAGGCACAGTTTCGTTCCGCTTGGGACTGTGTTTGAAATCTGTTGCATGCACGAGCAGTAGACGGGGTCCGTCAGCCGTGAGGCGTCGTAGGAGGAGGCCGCGTCATCCCAGATGGCGGCCGAAGAGCCCGTTGCTTGATTTGATTGCGGGATCATGGAGCGATCTTCCATGTAGAACGTACGTCACTGACGCAGTAACCAGAGATCACAATCCTCGACGCCTGCTGAGCCTAGTCAGGAGAAGTTTGATTTTCCATGCCGGCTTATGCGGATACGTGTTGAGTTGGCAAAAATGCCAAGGCCGCTAGATTTGGGTCGGTTGGGCATCGGCTCGGCGGCGCGTTGCCGGCGGCCCAAGGCCGAAGCCCGGTCGCACGCAGGACTCCGGAACGAACAAGCCCCGCATGGCGGGGCTTGTTCGTCATGGCGAGGCTGGGAAATCCAGCCAGCACGGCTCGGTGCCAAAAAGCGGCCTTCGAGCATTGGGTGGACTCAGCGCTAGCGCTGCTTGAAATCCTCCGGCGTCAGCTGGTGGCGGGCCAGCAGCTTGTAGAAGTCGGTGCGATTGCGCTTGGCCAGCCGGGCGGCCTGGCTGACGTTGCCGCCGGTGATCTGCAGGATCTGCGACAGGTAGTTGCGGGTGAACTCATCGCGGGCTTCATCGAAGGAAGGCAGCCGGGTGGGGCCGCCGCCCAGCGCCGCCTGGACCAGTTCGGCGCTGATGATCGGGCTGGTGGCGAGCGCCACGTTCTGACGCACGACGTTTTCCAACTGGCGCACGTTGCCGGGCCAGTCCCCGCTGACCAGCAGCTCGACCGCTTCGGGGGCATAGATGTGGCGCTGAGCGCCGGTTTCCTTGGCGATCTTTTCCAGGAAATGCGACACCAGCATGGGGACGTCCTCGCGCCGCTTGGCCAGCGAAGGCATCTCGATGTGCACCACGTTCAATCGGTAATAGAGATCTTCGCGGAAATGTCCGCCCATGATCAGTTGTTTCAGGTCGCGGTGCGTCGCGGAAATGATGCGTACGTTGACCGTGGCCGCCTCGGTGCTGCCGACCGGGCGCACCTGGTTTTCCTGCAGCACGCGCAGCAGCTTGACCTGCAGGCGCATCGGCATGTCGCCGATTTCATCCAGTATCAGGGTGCCGCCGTCCGCGGCCTGGAACAGGCCGCGATGCTCGCGGATCGCGCCGGTGAAGGCGCCTTTCACATGGCCGAACAGCTCGCTTTCGAGCAGGTTCTCCGCCATCGCGCTGCAGTTGATGGCGACAAAGGGGCGGTTGCGCCGCGGGCTGGCGCGATGAATGGCGCGCGCCAGCAGTTCCTTGCCGGTGCCGCTGTCGCCGGTGATCATGACGCGCGCGTCGGTGCCGGCGACCATATGCGCCTGTGCCAGCCGCTCTTCCATGATGGCGCTGCGGGTGACGATCTCGCTGCGCCAGTCCTCGGTGGTGTCGGCGAAGCCGGAAGTCCTCAGTGCCTTCTGCACCTGGTCCAGCAGTTCCTGCTTGTCCACCGGCTTGGTGAGGAAGGCGAAGGCGCCGCTTTGCGTCGCCTGCACGGCATCGGGAATCGTGCCGTGGGCGGTGAGGATGATGACCCGCAGGCCGGGTGCCCGGCTCTGGATCTCCTTGAGCAGGCCGATGCCGTCCATCTGGTCCATGCGCAAATCGGTGATGACCAGGTCGGGGCGCACGCGCGCCAGGGCGGCAAGCGCCGCGGCGGCGCTTTCGACGGCCTCGACCTCGTAGCTCTCGGCGCGCAGACGGATCGTGAGCAGCCGCAGCAGCCCAGGATCGTCGTCAACGACTAGCAGGCGGGCCTTGCGTTTCATTTGTGCTGGTGGCATCGCGATTGCCAGGGGGCGTGGGACTGCGTTCAATGATGGACCTCTCGATTTCTTTGATCGCATCCAGCTTCTGCTGGGCCTCGGCGAGGGCGCGACGCAAGCGTGCGTTCTCTTCGATCTGAACTTGCACGCGCTTATCCGAGTTTGCCTGCGAGCGGCTGTGGTCGTCGAGTGTCGCTAGCAAACGACTGTTTTCCGCCTCGAGTTTCAAGCGTGTATTGGTTTCGTGCAGCAGCACGGCGGCCAGCGTACGCTCTTCCTGGGTCATGCGCTCGGGCATCGCAAGCAGTGTCTCGAGCAACCGCCTGCCCTCGAGGGGATCGCTGGCCGGATGCCCGGGCGTGGCGCGCGCCACGGCGTAGCGCAAGGTGCTGGCGGTGGTCGGCGCGCGGGTATATTCGCGTTCAACCTCGTAGAACACGTCCGCCTGGCGCGCCGGATCGGCGCTGGCCAGCGCATCCATGGTTTCAAGATACATACGCATGCTGCTTGGGACGTCGTTCTGGCTGGGTGGTGCGGCAGCGGTGGGAAACGGCGCCAGCAGCTGATCGGTCAACGCACAGCCGCTGAGCAGCACTGCCAGGCAGCCGGGTATCCACCAGCGGGGCAGGCCCGATCCGAGGGCGCGGCGACACACG
>JBEBRC010000174.1:0-7554 GCA_040395055.1 Steroidobacter denitrificans | reverse complement strand
CTCATACGTTGTATACACTTCTGGCTGACTTGAATGAATCGAGATTGCGCCATCGTTGCGGCGCGGTTCAGAGGATTAGCCCAGAACAATGATTAAAGCCCTGGAAATCGTCGAGGTTGGGCCTAGGGACGGGCTGCAAAGTGAGCCGGGTATCGTGCCGACCAGCATCAAGGTCGAGCACGTGAGTCGCCTGCTGAATGCCGGTTTGCGGCGAATCGAGGTCGCCAGCTTCGTCAATCCGAAAAAGGTGCCGCAGATGGCCGATGCGGAGCAGGTGTTGGCTTCCTTGCCCCTGCGTCCTGATGCTTGCTACATCGGGCTGGTGCTCAATCGGAAAGGGTTCACGCGTGCGCTGCTTGCCGGTTGTAACGAGATAGGTATGGCGGTTGTCGCCAGTGAAACCTTCAATCGACGGAATCAAGGCGTCAGTACCGAGGAATCGATCACCGAGTGGCTTCAGATTGCGAAGGAAGCTCGTGCTCGGGGTCTGAGCGCCCAGATCACGATTTCAGCAGCGTTCGGCTGCCCGTTTGAGGGTGAAGTGCCCGTTGCGCGGGTGGTCGAAATCGCCAAGCGAGTTGCCGAAGCGGAACCACGGGAGATTGCGATTGCCGATACCATCGGCGTCGGTGTGCCGACACGGGTAGTAGAAATCGTCGGGCGTGTGCGCGAAGCGGTGCCCGGCACTTCGCTGCGCGCGCATTTTCACAATACGCGCAATACAGGACTGGCGAACGCTTATGCAGCCGTTGTCGAGGGCGTGGACGCCCTGGATGCCAGCAGCGGCGGGATCGGTGGATGTCCTTTTGCCCCCGCAGCCACCGGCAATATTCCGACGGAGGATCTCGTCTACATGCTGCATCGATGTGGCATTCAGACCGGGATCTCGCTCGAGGCTCTGATCGAAACCAGTCATTGGCTGCAGCAGCAGTTGGGGCGTCCCATTCCAGGGATGCTGATGAAGGCTGGAGGCTTTCCAAAGTCCGACCAGCTTGCTGTCTGTGCCGCGTAGCGAGTTCATGCGCGTGTACCCGCCGATGACGAAAGTTGCACCGAGGAGGTTGGTCGTGTTGTGGAAGCCGAAGCTACGCCGTGTTCTCAGTTCGTCCGTGCTGGCTGGCGGTGTACTGCTGCTCGCCGGCTGCGGTCAGAGCGTGGCGGTCGATCGCAATGCCAGTGCTGAACGAGGCGCCCAAGAGCAGGGAGGGCGGCTAGGCTTCGTGATCCGTCATTGGTATACCGCTATCCATGAAACCAAGTTCATGGACGAATGCGAGCAGGGTCTGAATATCTCCAACGATGAGATCTGGTGGCGCAGCCTGTCGAAGGAAGATCGGGCGATAAAGACACAAAATGGTCTGCTGGAGACGCTGCGTCGCTGGCAGCCTGCCGTGAAGCGCGGCCCAAATGGCGAGGATGTCTGTCTCGATCCAACCGTTGTGACCGACCCACCGTTCATCACGGTCAACGGTACCAACTCCTACGGTATCAACTTGGATGGCACGAGCGACGGCAGGGCTACGCCAAAAACTTGTGCTCATGAGAAATTCAGGGGTATCAACGGTGAGCCTGCGGTCGACAACCAGATGTACCGGCTGCTGGGCTGCACGTATGGTTGGCGAAGCAACGGGATTTTCGAGGTGAACGCCGATGAAATGCGAGGCACCAGTGGTCTTGGCATGATCTTGATCGATGTTGCCGGCGTTGATGATCCGCACAATGACGATGACGTGACGGTGACCTTCTACCGTTCGATCGATCAGTTCAGCCAGGACTCATCAGGTAAGCCGCTGCCTTTCAGCTCCTATCGTGTCGATACCAATCCGGATGGTTCGGCTCGTTATGGTGATTCACTGAAGGGTTCTATCACGGACGGGGTCTTGACCACTGAGTCGGGCGACGTGCGCCTGCCTTTCTACGGCAACTATACGTTCAGTCAGCATGTGTTCCGTGATATGTCGCTCGAGCTTCGCATCGCCGAGGACGGCCGCACCGCTGAAGGCATGGCTTTTGGCTACTACGATGTCGATGAGTTCATTTATCACGTGACCGGTACGGGGGTGGTCATCTCGACTGCGGGATTCAGTTGTCCGGCGCTCGCTGCCGCAGCACACGAACTGGCCGATGGCTATCCGGATCCGGAGACAGGAAAGTGCACTGCGCTTTCGTCCGCATTCCGCATCAATGCGTATGCGGCCTATGTCATCAAGCCGGAAGGTATGAAAGCCGGGCGCTGAGGCTCCCCTGCGTGCGAGCTCATCAATGGCAATTCCAACCATGAACAAATCTCTTCTGGTTACATTCTCGATCTTCGCTACGATATTGCTACTCGTCGGCTGCAGCTCACGAGGTCCGGATATAGCGGGGGGAGAGCCCGATATGCGTCGCCTCACGGAGGAGCAATACAGGCGTACGATCGCTGATGTTTTCGGTGAGGGGATCCGGGTCGGCGGGCGTCTGGATCCGTTGATTCGCACGGATGGGCTGCTGGCGCTCGGCGCGCGCAGCGCACGCATCACCCCAGCTGGCTTCGAGCAGTACTACGACCTCGCCAGCTCCATTGCGCAGCAGGTTGTAAGCCAGACCCATCGCGATGAGCTGATACCTTGCAAGCCGGCTACGGTGGACGCACCGGACGATATCTGCGCGAGAGTATTCTTCAGTCAGGTCGGTCGCTTCCTCTATCGGCGCCCGCTTAGCGCATCGGAGCTGGAGACTTCCGTAAAGGCGGCGAATACAGCAGCCGCGGGCGTTGGCGACTTCTACGAGGGCGTGGCTGTTTCGCTTGCAGCAATGTTGACCACACCGCAGTTCCTGTTCGTGATTGATTCGATCGAGGCCGATCCGCAAGACCAGAGCGCGGTTCGGCTGACGGCATATGCCAAGGCCTCGCGCCTCAGTTTTCTGTTGTGGAATTCCGCCCCCGATGATCAGCTGTTGAACGCAGCGGAGTCCGGGGAGCTACACACCTGGCGCGGCCTGAAGCATCAGGTGGATCGAATGATGGCCTCGCCTCGACTCGAGCAGGGTGTCCGGGGATTTTTCAAGGACATGATGGAGTTCGAGTTGTTCGAAACTCTGGAGAAGGATCCCACAATCTACTCGGCCTTCAGTCAGGAGTTGGCCGATGACGCCATGGAGCAGGTTCTGCGCACGATCACCGATACGCTAATCCTGCGTGAACAGGATTATCGAGATCTGTTCACTACACGGCGAACATTCATCACTCCCGCGTTGGCGCGCGTGTATCGAATCGCGACCGCCAATCCGGCTGGCGGATGGGAGCCATATGAGTTCGAGGAGCGCGGGCCGTGGCAAGGAATCCTCACCCAGATAGGATTCACTGCGCTGCATTCCCATCCCGGCCGAAGCTCTCCCACATTACGCGGTAAAGCTTTGCGAGAAACCATGCTTTGTCAGGCAGTACCGCCGCCGCCGGGCGATGTCGATTTCACATTATTCAACGACCCAAACGCTCCGACCAAGACCGCCCGCCAGCGATTGAATGCCCATAACACCGTTGCCGCATGCACCGGCTGTCACTTGATTACAGATCCGATCGGTTTCGGTCTGGAAAGCTTCGACGGCATCGGTGCATTTCGCACGGCTGAGAATGATGTTGAACTTGATTTGTCGGGTACGTTGGACGGCGTTTCATTCGAAAGCTCAGCGCAGCTTGCGCAAGCAGTGCACGACAATCCGGCCGCGACTACTTGTGTTGTGAATCGACTGGCTGCCTACAGCTTTGGTCGTCCGCTGACGCGCGACGATGCGGCCTTTACCAAGTATGCGCAGGATCAATTCAAGAAAGGCGGATATAAATTCACGAAATTGTTGCGGCAGATCGCGTTGAGCGACGCCTTGTATGCAGTAAAGAAGCCTGTGGAAGGTGCCGGTGGCGACGAGATGATCACTGCTGATGCGCAGTCCGCTGGAAGCCCCGCAGCTTGAAGAGGAGAGAGCCGACCATGAGTATTCTGTTGCCACGCAAGATGACTCGCCGCTCGATGTTGAACGGCCTGTTCGGCGGTGCCGCCGTGTCGCTGGGGCTGCCTATTCTCGACTGCTTCCTGAACGAGGCCGGCACAGCGCTGGCTGCAACGAATGCTCCGCTGCCGATCCGCTTTGGCACATGGTACTGGGGCATGGGGCACACCCCTGGCTATGCGATCGCCGAAAAGAATCAGTCAGGCCCGGGAATCGGCTTTCTCGAGGAGACGGCGCCGCTGAAACCATATGAGAAATACATTAATTATTTCGGCGGCTTCAACATGCCGCTGGACGGTCGCTCCAACTACACCCACTTCACCGGGTGGGTCGTCAACCGAACAGGCTCGGCGCCTTCTGCGGCGAAGGAGATCCCGGCGCCAACGCTCGACCTGCTGATCGCGGACGTTATCGGCAAAAACTCTCGCTTCATGACGCTGGACGCGTCCAGTTCCGGTATCGGTCGGGAGAACTATAGCGCACGCAACACCAACAGCCGAGCCGCGATAGAAACGTCGCCGCTTGCTGTGTATACGCGCCTGTTTGGATCTGGCTTCGTCGATCCGAACAAGAGTGAGTTCACTCCGGATCCTGCGGTCATGGTGCGCAAAAGCGTGCTATCTGCCTTCACGGAGCAAAGCAAAGACTTCATGAAGCAGATTGGTACGGCTGATCGCACACGCCTGGATGAGTACTTCACTTCAATTCGCCAGGTTGAGAATCAGTTGGCGCTACAGCTCAAGGCTCCACCGCCTAACCAGGCATGTTCAATTCCGTCCGCGCCGCCGGCCGAACTGGCCGAGCAGGATCGCGTTGCATCGGCGCGAGAGATCGACAATGTCGTTGAAACCCACAAGATCATGGCGAAGCTGCTGGCCATGGCCGTGGCGTGTAATCAGACGCGCGTATTCAATATGGTA
This sequence comes from Steroidobacter denitrificans, assembly GCA_040395055.1. Taxonomy (GTDB): domain Bacteria; phylum Pseudomonadota; class Gammaproteobacteria; order Steroidobacterales; family Steroidobacteraceae; genus Steroidobacter; species Steroidobacter denitrificans_A. Next base: position 2,647 of record JBEBRC010000174.1, on the reverse strand, counting down.
TTCACCGACAACTTCGCTAACGTCAGGCGTGCAGGCGAAAGCTACACCCACCATCTGCTCACGCACGAGGAGGCGATCGACCCCAAGTTTGGCTACCAGCCGCTCACCTTTTGGTTCCAGAAGCGCGCCATGCAGGGTCTTGCGGAGTTCATCGACGCCTTCGCTGGCATTCGAGAAGGAGACGGCACCTTACTCGACAACGTATTGATCTTCGCCACTAGCGAGACGAACTACGCGCGGGTGCACACCATCGACGGCGTGCCTGTCTACTTGATCGGAAGGGCCGGTGGACGGATGAAGAGCGGGATGCACATCGTGGGGGGCGGTGACCCCATTACGCGTGTCGGACTGACGGCTCAGAAAATAATGGGTGTGTCGGTCGATAAATGGGGTACGAAGTCTTTGCAGACCTCGCGTCCGATCACCGAGATAATGGCCTAGAGCCGGTGTGAGGCGTTACGTGCAGGATCCAGTTGTGTTCATCAATCCGGTGCGTGGGCTGGCATGGGTGTCGAGGGTGGCGATTGCCAGTCTGTTCGTCATGGCCCATGTCGCGCACGCCGACGATCCGCCGCCGGGCATCGTGCTGAATGAGCATGGGCATGGCTGGGTTCTCACCGACGATAAGGGGATGTCTCTTTATACAACGGTCAGAGACCAGCAACCGGGAAAGTCTGCATGCAACGCAGCGTGCGCGCAGCTGTGGCCGCCGGTACTGGCTGGCGCACAGGTCAGCGGCTCAGGCGATTGGTCTTTGGTTGATCGCGACGACGGCTCTGTGCAATGGGCTTTTCAGGGGCAGCCGCTGTATCGCTACAGTTTCGATGTGAATCCCGGCGATTCCTACGGCAGTGGCCTCGAGGGCGAATGGGAGGCGGCGACCAAGCTGATCGACTGTCCTGTCACCGTTTCGGTAGCCAGGACACTGTTGGGGTATGTGCTGACTGACGCCCGTAGTGGTACCGCCCTTTATCATTTTCGCGGTGAAAAACCAGGCAAGCCGGCCTGTACTGGGGGCTGCGTTCGTACTTGGACGCCGTTGAGCGCCGCTTTGATGGCGACGGCAGATGGCGACTGGAGCATCGTACAGCGCAGCGACGGTATCCGGCAGTGGGCGTACAAGGACAGGCCGCTCTACCTGTTTGCCGGTGACCTGGCACCCGGGGAGGCCAATGGCCATGGCAAGGACGGCGCCAAGTGGCAGGCTGCGATCCTGGAGTCGCTGCCGCCATTGCCCGGCTGGGTGACCGTCCAGGGCTCGGATGCCGGTCAGATTCTCGCGGACAGCGAAGGCAAAACCCTGTATGGGCGAGCCCAGTCGAGAATTCGCAATCCCAATCTTGGCTTGGCGGAATCGCAGTCTGTGCGGCCGGGGTATGAGGAGGTTGGTTCTGGCAGAACTACAAACTGCGTCGAGTGTCCGCGCAGCTATTGGCAGCCGGTGTTTGCAAACCAGGGCGCGCAGCCGTTGGGCAACTGGTCCTTGGTCGAGCGTGAGGACGGCAGAACTCAGTGGGCATACAAGGGAGAACCTTTGTACACGCATGGCAGGGATAAATTTCCTGGTGCGCTGAACGGCGTGCGCAGCGGCGATCGGTCATGGCATGCCCTCATGCGATCTGGGCAACAAATGCAAGGTACTGGCAACTAGATGATCCGACTGGCGCCCTCATGGGTGCCATTGAATAAGAAGGATATCAAATGAGAGCGGACGTACTTGGCTGGCGACGCCTGTTCAGCGTACTCGGGCCTTCAACGAACACTATTGTGCAACCCGACTTCGACGACTTGCGCGTCGCCGGGGTCACGAACCACTACAGTCGTATCTATACCCCTGACGTCGAGAACGTAACAGACGATACGTTCATCTCGGCCACGCAGGTCATTGCGGATAATACGATCGATGCCATACGCAGCGTCATGACATGTCGTCCGCACTACCTGGTGATGGGTATGTCGGCGGTGACGTTCTATGGCGGTAAGGCCGGAGCGCAAGCCTTCAAGGAAATGGTCGAGAGTCACAGCCAGGTCGGTGCTTCCATTGGCTCTCACAGCTGCACCGCCGCGTTGCGTACCTTGGGGGACATACGACGGATTGCGTTCCTCTCTCCGTACTATCCGACAGCAAATGCACAGGTGCGGCGCTACTTTGAAGAAGAAGGATTCGTTGTCGTCAAGGACATAGCGCTTCGAACCCGCAGCTTCACAAAAATAGCGGAATTTACCGAAGACCAGCTCATCGATACCCTGAACGAGCTCAATACCAGTGAGGTAGAGGCTATCGTCCAGGTGGGGACCAACTTGAGCATGATTCGTCTGGCGGCGGAAGCGGAGAAGTGGTTTCGAAAGCCGGTGATCGCGATCAACACCGCGACTTATTGGCACGCTCTGCGCGCCAATGGCATCGATGATAAGCGCTATGGTTTCGGCAGGTTGATGAGCGACTTCTAAGGGCGGCTGGGCTCGAGTTTGTTTCGTGCATGACAACCGATCCCGCGTTGGGCTTGTCACGCGATGGCGTGCACGGCCTGCTGGCTGAGGTTGCGGTACGGTTTTAGATGGGTGCGTCGCATGTGCCTTTTCCGGCTATGCATGCGTCGGCTGGGGCGGGACGCCGAGACACAGGTAATTCACTCTTCAATCATAT
>JBEBRC010000173.1:0-7585 GCA_040395055.1 Steroidobacter denitrificans | reverse complement strand
TACGGGTGTTGCCGATGCGCAGGATGTTGCGCACCTGTTGGCCGCCGAAGGCGTAGCTGGCATCGACGGTGCTGATGTCGGCGCGGGTGCGCTGGAAGTCGCGATCCTTCAAGCCGTAGTAGGCCTCGCGATCCGGCACCAGCGGGCTGCCATCGCCCCACAAGGTGCTGGGAGCGCCGTTCGGATTGCTGTAGGGAAAGCCGCCGGCGTCAGGCAGGTCATCGGTCTCCATGCGGTAATGGCTGACGATCAATTGCGCCGGGCCATTCAGTCCGAACGCGATCGACGGCGCGACGCCCCAGCGCTCGACGTCGGCGGCATCGCGGCCGGGAAGATCCGATTCGTGCTTCATCAGGTTCAGACGCGCGGCAATACCCTCGCTCAGCACGTAGTTGATGTCCACGGTGCCGCGCAGGTAGCTGTCGGTGCCGGCGCCAAAGTTGACCGTGCTCCGGTCCTGCAGCGTCGGCGTCTTGCTGATCAGGTTCAGGCTGCCACCGCCGGAATCACGGCCACCGTAGGCTGAGCTGGGGCCCTTCACTACTTCGACCTGCTCCAGGTTGAACACTTCCCGGGTCTGCGCCCCGGCGTCGCGCAGGCCGTCCACGAACATGCTGCTTTGCGAATCGAAGCCGCGAATGAACGGGCGATCGCCGGTCGGATTGCCGCCTTCACCGGCGCCGAAGGTAATGCCGGGCACCATGCGCAAGGCATCCTGCAAATTGGTGATCCCGGCCTCTTGCAGCAGCTTCTCGGGCACGACCGACACCGACTTCGGCGTATTCAGCAGCTCGGCGGTGAACTTGGGCGAGGAAGCGCTATCGCTCTTGTAGGGATTCACCGCGTCGGCAGTGACCCGGACCGGGCTCAGGGCCGTGGCTTCCCCGTTTGTGCTTGCATCACTCGCGGCGCCGGCGGGAAGGGCCAGGGCCAGCCCTGTAAACAAGGTGGCGCCGCTGACCACGAGAGAGGTGCGGGGCTCCAGCACGTGTTTTCGGCTTCTGATTGTCGTCATCTGAACTATTCCTGCAGAAAAATAAACGGACCGTCCGGCCGTCTGGCCGGATCGCAGTGATTGGTATCGAGTTGAATCGGATGCGCTGCCGTTGCGGAAGCGGCGGATTCGGTCAGATGCAGGCGACGGGAGGACCCTGGGCGCGGGCGATGATGGCATCCCACTCCCGGAAGGAAGCGGTGTGGTGCTGGCATGCGGCTGCTGTCTTCTCGATCAGCGGCAACCGGCCCGGGTATGCGTGGTGGGCATCCGGCAGGTCATCCGCACCGCTGCCATCCAGGACGATAGCCGGCGGCGAGGAAGCATCGGTGGTACTGAACCCGCCACCGATCGCCAGGCAAAAGAACCCCGCCAGCACCGCAAGGGCAATGCCTTTCATCGCGAACTGCGAAAACCAGCCTCTGTGTCTTCGAAGGCGGTGTGTCGGGGCCATCAGCGGCCATTTACCGTGGCGAGAAATCGGACTGCAAATCTAATTGATAATGATTATTGCTTCAATAAGCCGACTGCGAATTGCCAGGACTTTGTTATCGGGCAGCAGCCGCCAGCCGGTACCAGTACCTCAGCGGGACCATGTGCCTGACAGCCCAGGTGTCGATTGGCCACCGCGCAAGGCGAGACGCCGAGCGCGGTCCCTGAGATCCGCTACGCTTGTCCTTGGGGCTATTTCGGGCGCAACGTACCGCGATTGAGCTCAAACGCGGTGATCGAGCGTCCAACGCGGATGTTGTCCGACGTCGCCTCGGCCTCGTTCTCCGGCTGGAAGACGAGATCCTGGTTTGCCGCGATGAGATTGGTCGCTAATTTGACCTTGGTCAGAATCGAGCGCAACCCATTGACAGCCCCACTGAGCGTATCGGCACCCGGGATGTTCAGAAGCGCGATGAGATCGGTCAGGAAGATGACTAGCTCGGTCGCGTCTCCCGGGATCGAGCCTTTCTTGAACGTGACCTTCGCCTCGTCGAGCTCGGAAAGCAGACCCCAGTCGCTCATGCGCCTCGGGGTGTTCGACTGGTAGGAAAACTTGTGCACGCCTTCGATGGTCGCACCTGCGTTTTCGAACTCGCGCGCGTAATACAGGCCGGGCCCAGAAAGCGTGAACTTCTTTTCCAGCCACAGATCGGTTCGATCCGGGTTGTCCATGGGCTTGGCGTAGATCGTAACGTCGAGTTCGACGGTGCCGACCTTAAGGCCTCGCAGGGTCTTCCCGACGGTACTCCCCTCGGCGGTTATGGCGGTGAACACCTTTTCGACGAACTCGGCCATGGTCGCGTTCGGATTGAAATTGCTCAGTGAGATACTCGCCACGTCTCCAGGTATGGCGAGCGAGGCGCTGGAGCTCGGAAGGCTCGCGCTCGTGGCGCGCGCCGCCTCAAGCACGCCATGCAACTGAACGATCAGTTCGTCAGCGGATACACCGCTCGCGCGCGGGTTGCTCAGATCGATCTCCCACAGCGAGGTGGCCTTGGAATCAACCGAGATTTCCGCGACTTTGCCGGGCGTGTCCTTCGATAGCTCGGCCTTTATCTGTTTTACCTCTCCCTGTTTTCCGAAGGTCACGTTGCCATTCTCATTGTCGATGCTTTCGACATTCCAACCGGAAAGATCATCGCCGATGTGCAAGTTGCCTTCGACGATATGGCCATCGCCGTGAATGACCTTGTTCACGATGGTGTTGTTCTGGACCAATATCGTATTGTTCTCGATGACGACCGTGTGTCCGATACATCCGATCTCCGGAATGTCCGGAACCAGCTTGGGCTGTGGTACAGGTATTACCCGGCGCGCGAGACGCACAAGCACACTGCGCTCGACAGGGTCCTCGCCACCAACGCCATCGGAGATCCCTGCGAGCGCCGCAGAATATTTCGGCCTGATCGGATCGTTGTCGCCAAGGTAGCTTTGCTTTTGCAGATTGCTCTGTGGATCGAGCGCGAAACGCATCAACTCTGCCCAGACCAGTTCCATGCGCGCTATCGAAAGGTCTTGATTCTTTTCCTGCGCATCACCCGTCCTCGACTTCGTGGCGCTCGCCCGACCTTCGATCCCGTCGATATCTGCCACGCCCGAAATCTGGCTGGATATCGCATGCAGGGCGCGCACATGATCGGCATGCAATTCGGGTGTCAAGTCTCCAACCTTGAAGTTGTACAGCAGCAGTTCGGTGTCACTGAACCACTTGACATGGCCCACCGGCTTGGCCGTTTCGGACGCAGTCTTGCCCGCCTCGCTTTTAGGCTGAGGGTTCTTCTTGACCGTTCGGGTGCCATCCTTGGTGGTCTCGGTAACTTCGCCGCCGCCATCGCCGCCGATCGCTTCCCTTTCAAGCTCCTGCTGGTGCTTCGTTTGGGACTCGTCATTGCCGTTGCCATACCGTCCGGCCATGTCGCTGGCGGATTTCTGCGCGGTTTCCTTGACGATTATTCCGGTGTCGACGCCCTTTTGCAGCGCGTCCATGAAGGACTTGAGGTTCTTGCCCGCATCGGCATCGGCTTGCAATTGTGCCATGGCGCCCTGAAACGCCATGCCGCCGAAGGACGTGGCAAGACCCGCGGCCGCATTGAGCCCTGCGCGCACGTTGGCCTGTGTGCCTGCAAGCCCCGCCATGTCGCGGAAGGCATCGGCGTTCTGAACTGCGCCCAGCACACCATCGAAACCTGACACGCCCGGCGCATCCGGTGCGTTCTGAAGATTGATAATGGACGTCGGAAAGGGTGTGGGCGTCATGTTCTGCGGCTGCGCGCGACGGGAATCGAAGATGCTGTCGGGCAGGTTGGCCAGTTCAGGTTCGACATTGTCGAACACCCAGTCGAAACTGCCATTGTGCTCCTCTGCCGCAACACATCCGTCAAGATGGGCACGGGCATAGACACCCTGAGTCGGCAGGCTGATGCGCATCGGGTCGCTAGGCCTCAGGCCCGCAACATAGTGGTTCTTGAGGCCCGCGAAACTATCGAACATGGGGTCGAGCGGCGTATCGCTCGTGGTGCGGAATACCATGCAATTGCCCACGATGCCGAGTGGACGGCGGTTGACAACCGAAGCCAGGCTGCGCGGGTCGCTGTCGGAAATGGCGAAACCGTCGAGCAGGGTGAAAAGCTCGTCATGGTCCATCTGCCACCAGATCGCCTTGTGATAGAAGAAAGGCCGCGCTTTGAGGCGTGTCTTGAGTGTGCGGTAAGCTCCCTTGATCTGGTCGTGTACATTGAGCTTGTCGGCGTGGCTGAGGCGGAAGGTCAGCAATGCGCCGTCCGGATCGGCTTCACCCGACCCGGCCGACACGAGATCTCGCGCGCCGCTGTCCGAGCTTGCCGACGCCTCGTAGAAGTCATTGGCGTAGCGTAACGTGGCACGCGTCACGTCCATGAAGGAGCTTTTGGGCAGGCGAGCAACGGGCTCGCCACCTTGCGGGTCTTCAATGAAGTCGTCGTTGAAGCGCACCCTCAGATGATGGAGATCGGCGCGCGTGACCTCCTCCTCGCCGATATCGACGGTGAAGTCGACGCGGATCACTTCCCCGAAACGATAATGGCTCACCAGCGTGAAATCGGCCAGCAGCTGCTGGCCGTTCCTGTCGACCAACACCAGGTCATCGACGTAGCGACGCACCATGTCGGGCGCGATCTCGCTCTGGAAATAGCGATTGCGCGCTTCGGGCGAAGCGGTGAACTTCTTGGAGATGACATTTGACAGCGGTTTGCCAAGCCAAGGCATGAATACACTGAATGCCTTCTGGTAGATCGAGCCGAGCGCCTGCTCGCTCAGCGTCTGGTCGGTCGCCTGGCTGATCGCCTCGGCCACCTCCCCTTCTCCAGGCATGCCGAGACCCACCCTGATCCACAGCGAGCCCGACAGTGATGTCAGCTTCTGATTGGCGCGCGGGCCACCAGGTAGTTCGCTGTCATTGAGCGCATCCGGCAGGTAATCGAGATAGCGAAAGGCCAAGCGCTCCCACGTACCGCGGGCATAGCGTTCGAGGACGTCGCGATGCAGCCTGATCCGCTCATCGGTAAATTCGCGCACGGGCAGCGGCACGTGGACGCATTCGCTGACACCGGAGATTTCCGTGTCGATCCGCAGATGGCGCAGGATCTCGTAATAGATGACCGACAGCGAACGAGTGTAGTTGATGTTCTGAACGACCTCGGACACGCCCTCGATGCTCTCGCTCTGCTCGCTCTCGGTGATAACCGTGCTTTGCAGCGAGCGAACCGAGTCTCCCCAACGACGGATGGAATCGCGAAGATCCTGTGTCTCGCTGGCGGCCGTCCGGCGCCCGCCCTCCTGTGAGGACGAACTGGTCGAGGTAGAGGTGGCAGCGCCTCCACCGGCGACGAACCCCGGCAGGGCGAATCCCACACCGGCAGCAGCGGAGGTGGTGCTGGAGCGCGAACGCCCCTGCGCCCATTCGTCAAGCGAAGCGGCCACGGCGTTGTCGTAGCTGCGAGTATGGTCGACCGTGTCGGCGACCTGATCCTCGGCCATCGTGGCTTCCTGCCGGATCGCCGACTCGCGACGCGCATAATCCAGTTTGACGATCCGACGCTTCTGTCGCGGTGCCAGTGTCAGCGAATAGGCGATGTCGCCGAGGCTGTAGCCGTTCGAGCGATAACGGACCGCGGTTTCGATGATGTGGCCGAAGGCGACGGTCTTCGCCTGGTAAGTGGCAGGATCTTCTAGTTCGTAGTCGATTTCCCGTCGATCGCTGGCCGGCTGGCGGGGATAGTCCACCGGCCGCTCGAAGATATTTTCGGAAAAGATCGTTCCCTGCTTCGTGCCGGCCACATGGGGTTGCGTCACGCGAACTGCCGTCATGAAGCGACGCTCTCCCAGAACCCGTCCGGGCTGGTCGAAGGGGCGGCAGCTTGTCCCCGGATCGTCGGCGAACAGCTCCGGACGCGCCAGCAGGCCCTTCTCGCTGACATTGTAGGGCACGGAGCCATCGCTGGAGTGCAACTGATCGCCCGGCAGAATGATAAGGGTATCGGGCCGCGGCTTGTATAAGTCTGCATCGGGCTCGAAGCCAATCACCACGTCTGGACCGGTCAGTATCCAGACCCAGCCGGGTGCCTCGACATTCTCCCGCTCGATCGGGCCGACTTCGAACACGCCTCCGAAATCGAGCGCAGCGGGCTCGAGCCTCAGGTGTTCGTGTATCTGGGACAGCCGTGGGTCGACAGGATGGAAATAGGCAAGGTGTGCGCTTTGTCCGTCGCCGAGAATCGACGACAGGCTTGCCAGCGTCTCGGGCGAGGCGAAGGCGACGGCGAAGGTATACGGATCAAAGCGAAATTGCGGTTGCCCCATGACCTGGAAGCGGCCCGTGCGGTGGATACGCGAAGGAGCCGGATCGATTGTTCCCACCGTCCTGCGGCCGCGTGTCGGAAAGTCGAAACGAGAATAGAGTCCGACGCCATCGGGGCCCCAACCCTCGTTCTCGCCAGGCGGAGGCGAGATCGTCCAGCCGCCATTGAGGCGCTCTTCGCCGACATCTTGTTCATCGAGCAAGGGGATCGCCGTTCGTTCCAGCAGCACCTTGCCGTCGGACGATGTCACCTCGATCGAAATCACATGCCTGTGACTGATGTCCCAGAGTTGGACCTGGCTTGCTCCACGCAGGGTTATGCCTGTTTCGAATGTACGGAAGTCCCTGTCGATATCGCTGTGATAGCTGATCGCAACGCGCGCCAGGCCCTGGTCGGCGACCGGCGGCGAGGGCCGGAAAGCAACAAACAGATGCGACAGCTGGCGGTCGATATCGCTACTACTTTCGCGGAACAGGCTGAACAGCGTTTCAGCCCCCTCGACGCTCATGCCTTCCGGCGGCTCGACAAAGTCTTGAACCGTCAGTTCACCTTTGCGGGTGCGCAAACGATTAAATGCTTCGAGATCGCTTGCACCCAAACCGTCGCGCTCAAGGTTCTCTCGGGTCAGAAAATTTGCGGAATTCATATTTTTTTCCTTCATCTCAACGCGCAAAAACCCCGCCGGCATCTGCCGGATTTTCACGCTTTCAAGCAGCTCCCTTAAGCGGACACATTTGCCGTCGCTCAGGCAGGAATACGCTGTCGGATAGATCGAATGCTTATCGCGGGGACTGTGCCGAATCGATCGCCCGCTTGGTCAACTGCACGACGGTTCGGCCATCTTCAGGCTCGCTTGCCTGCGGCTCAAAAATCGTCCACCGAATTAAGGGAAACCGCCGCTTTCCGTGGGCAAGCCTATCGTACAGGACTGATATAAATTAATTTATATATCACCAAGATAACACACATCCGGCGCAGGATGGCATACTCTGGACAAGTCCCTCTACAACCTTGTCCAAGGCTGAGGTCGCGAGTCCGAGGGAATGCGCACCCGAACGGATCTGCGTGCTCCCGCTTGCGCGGCAGGTCGCGGATCGCCAGGCACATATCCTCGCTGTTTGAGTCACAACTGCATCTACGTGCTTGACAGTCCGCGCGCCAGCCCTAGAATATCGCCCTCTTCCGGGGCCGCCCCTGGACACGGATAGCGCGCGGGAATAGCTCAGTTGGTAGAGCGCAACCTTGCCAAGGTTGAGGTCGCGAG
>JBEBRC010000172.1:0-7629 GCA_040395055.1 Steroidobacter denitrificans | reverse complement strand
GGTCCAGTGTGCCGGCGAGCGTTGCCGCCAGCGCGATGTCATCGCCGCGCGGCATTCGCCAGTGTCCATTCAACTCGGCTGCCAAGGCCAGCGGCCTTCCAGCGCGCAATCTCAGTTCACCCTCGGCATCGAATTGCTGTGCATCCACGCGTACGTCTCTGGCATGGAGCCGTCGTGCGGTGATGGTGACGCTGCCTTGGACACGCCGTGCGTCGACCGGCGTGCCGTTCGTGTGCAGGTAACGGACCTGGCTCAAGTCCACGCCGCGGGCATCGATGCGCAGGTAGGGCGGCAGGAAGCGCGGCGGCCTGCTGCTTGGCGGCAATTGCACGTCACGCAGGACCACCAGCGTGTCGCTGGCGGTCAGCGAACCGGTCCTCAGGGTTTGGAGCAACAGGCCGCGCAGCTGCAGGTCGATCTCGATGTCATGCGATTCGATCCGCACGCGCGGATGATCGAGTTCGAACCGTGCAATCCGCATTGGGCCGGAGAGGGTGCCTGATACGCCCTCGACATGTACCCCGAAACGCTCCAGTCGATCCAGTTGCGTGGCGATCAGCGCCAGTCCCGCCGGGGTGTACACCAGGCCGGCAAGGATCGCGCAGGGCAGCAGCACCAGTAGGACCGCAGCGATGAGCAGGCTTTTGCGCATTCAGAATTGCGTCGAGATGTACAGGTGCAGGCGCGGGCTACGACCCGAGACGGACAATGGCTGTGCCACATCGACACCAAAGCTCGCCACCGCGATGTTGTAGCGCACCCCCAGTCCCATAGCGTACTGCAGGTCCGGGGTGCTGAAATCATCGAACGCGTTGCCGACATCATAGAAGGCGGCCAGTCCGAAATTGCGCGGCAGGTCCCGCACGATTTCCATGGTACCGGTTGCCAGGTGCCGGCCGCCGATGCTCCTGCCGTTGTCCTGTGGCGACAGCTCGTTCAAGGCGAAACCGCGCACGCTGCGCTCGCCGCCGGCGAAGAAGCGCTGCGAAGCAGGAAGATCCCGAGGATTATCGATGCGCGTCGCGCCGATCTCGGCACGCAGATTGAGGTGCCACAGCGGTGACAGATCGAACACCCGATCGCCTTGCAGGCGCAGCTGCACGAATGATGCGTCCGAGCCGAGTGTCGTGGGGGATCCTCGTAGCTCCGCGTACAGGCGGTAGGGTCGAAGTTTGCCGCCGACGATGTAGCTTGGCAGTGTGGAATAGCTGATGCCGGGAAAGAGATAGAAAGCGGTATGTCTTTCGCCTCCAACCTCGGTGGTGGTTTCATTGGACAGGCGGACGAACAGCACCCGTTGCCAGCGTCCCAGTACTTGCGTCAGGCCGGCGCCGACTTCCGCGCGCTGGCTGAGGGTATCGCCCAGCTCCTCTTCCACGAGCGAGCCCGTGAACTCCAGCTTCTCCAGGGCAATATCCATGACGGGTACGACGTATCGTCCGCTCAATTGCTTGACGATCGACGAGCCGAGCAGCTCGAGTTTGAAGCGGTGGCCGTCGCGATTCACGCGGCGGTTGTCCCAGGTGAATTTTCCCCGCACGTCGGTGTCGGTGCCGTAGCCGAGACTGGTTCCGAATCGATGCTTGCGATTCGGCTCGGCAGTGACGGCGATCGGCACCGTCAGCGAATCGCGATCGGCCACGCCGCTCTCGATGTCCACCAGGGAGAAGTACTGGCTGTCGTCGAGCACGTACTGTGTGCGCAGCAGGGAGTCGAGCGTATAGGGATCCTCCGGCTGCATTCGCAGCAACCGCCGCATCGCCTCATCGGTGATGACGTCTTGCGCGATCGAGATTTCACCATAGTGATAGCGTGGCCCGGTATCCAGCTCGATCGCAACTCGCGCGTCGCGCTTGGCCCGGTCGATGAGAAACTCATGCCGGGACAAGCGTGCATCCAGGTAGCCGTCATTGCGCGCGGTGCGCAGCAAAGTGCCCTTGACGCGCTCGTAGGTGCCGTGATTTGCCCGCAGGCCGGATTTGAGCTCCTCGGTCTCGATGTATTCCCGGATCGATCGCTGCTGTGCGCCTGCTCCCGTTGCTTGCACCTCGACCTGGGACAGATTCACGGGCGCGCCAGGCTTGACGTGGATGGTGACGTGCCAGACGGGGTCTTGGTGCGTCACCTCGTAGGAAACCTCCGGTTCGTAATAACCAAGAGGTTGTAGCGCTTGGCGCGTTTCGGACACGATGCGCCGCTGCAGGCGCGACATGGTGTCCGCGGTCACGTCGTCACGTTCCGCATACCGCGTCAGACTGAGGAAGCCCCTGATGTTGTTTTCGATCGCCGTGCTGACGTCGGGGATTTCGATTTCGATACTGGCGTGCGCAACGCCGGTCAACAGCAGAAGCACTGCTGCCAGCGTGCGGCATGTCGCGCGCCGGATCGACCCCGCGATGCGCTCGGGTATGGATGGGATTACGTGGAAACCGGGCATGGCGGCCAATACACCGCGCGCAGCGGCGTTACTCCGGCGACGAGTCGAATGACGCATCCATCGTGGCCGCGGTGCTGCGATCTTCGGCCTCGAACCACACTTCCGGCATTTCCGCGCTGGTGAATTCGAAGCGAGAGGCGCCGGTCTGCACGCCGGCCGCATCGAAGCGACGCTCCTGCAGGATCGTGCGGCCGTTACGCTCGACCAGCAGTACGTTCGAACAGCGTGTGCCGTAGCGCTCATTGAGCACGAACGGCGAGGAGACGATGCGCTCCCAAGGGTCGGGCAGTCCGGTCGATGGCAATTGTTCCGGCGCGGCCGTCTGGCGGTCGGCGAGGATGGTGAAAAGTTCCTCCACCGGCATCTGCGGCCCGGCCAGCAGCTGCTCGAAACGCTTGCGTGTACGAGTCAGTTTCGGCCACGGCGAATCGAGCAGGTGATTGCTCAGCCCGTATACGCCGGGAGCGAGCGCCGTCGGCGCACTGGGGCCACGATTGGAAAAATAGTACAGGGCGCGTGTGCCGCCGACCAGCAGATTGAAACCCGAATAGCGCGGCGCGGCGCCACGCAGATCGTCCAGGAACTCCTTCGGCGACGTCGCTCCAGTGAGAAATCTGGGGACGAGTTGGCCGCGGGAAGGTGCATTGTCGGTCGGCGCCTGCAGATCGCGGAAGTTGGTGACGACCCCGAAGCGGCCCGAGCGCGCCACGCCCAGCCATGTTCCTCCCGCCTTGAGGTCGCGGCCCGCCAGCAGGCGCGGATCGTCCTGCCACCAGTTCAGCGCCATGCTGGGACGGTCATGGAACTCGTCGCGGTTGCCGGCGAGTATCAGGCGATATCGGGGGTGGCATTTCCACGCCAGGACTAAGAGGCACATGGTGGGAATTGTAGTGCAGGCGCTCTATGTGATGTACGTGAATGAAGATCGATACGCTGCGGATCCGAGTCCAGGCGCGCAGGGACGGCCGTCTACGGTGCCGACAGTATCGCGGCTCCCAGGTGAGCGGAACCTGAACATGTGGTCGGGAAAGTCCGGGCCCCTCAACTTCTGGGCGCCTGCCACAGCCTGACGCCGGGTTCCTGGCGCAGCGGCCGCGGTGCCGCGGCGTCGTACCAGTCCTCGATCAAGGAGAAGGAGATGGAATGCGTGGTGGGCAGTGCCACCTGCCCGGCGGCAATCTGCTCCCGGCCGACCCACATCGCATCTTCGAGCTCGTCGTCTTGACGGTGAATGGCGGTATGGCTGGCGTGCGCAGTGAAGCCAAGCATCAGGGAGGACGGAAACGGCCAGGGCTGGGACGAATGGTATTCCACGGCATCTATTTCGACGCCGGTTTCCTCGCGCACTTCACGGGCCACGGCATCTTCCAGGCTCTCGCCGGGCTCAATGAAGCCGGCAATGGTCGAGTAACGGCCCGCGGGCCAGCTGGCCTGGCGCCCAAGCAGCGCCCGCTCGCCATCGGTGACCAGCACGATGACAGCCGGGTCGATGCGCGGGAACTGTTGTTTCGCGCAGTTCATGTTGCCGCACTGAAGTACCTGGCCGCCCTGAACCGGAACCGTATGCGCGCCGCAACGGCCGCAGTAGCGATGCTGGTTGCGCCAATGGACCATGGCGCGGGCGTAGGCGAGCAGGCCGGCTTCCTCGTGCGGCAGCTGTCCGGCGATCAGGCGCAGATCCTGGAATTCGCATGGCGCCTCGATTCGCGGCGGTTGGTCGCCGGGCATTTCGACGGCAAAGCAGGCATGGCTGCGAAATTCCCCCAGCAGGATGAACTGGCTGGCATCGAGCTGCGCAGCCAGGGATCCACAACCGGCGAGCAAGCGCGCGCTGACCCGCTCGTTGGACACGACGACCAGGCTGCGCGCACGCCAGACCGGCACGAACAGGGTTTCCGGATCCTCGAGTGCGGCCCGCAGGCGCCTCTCGTCCTTGCGCCACAGGGCGGTGCGCTCGAGATACGGCCCAGCCAGGATATGCGGATAGGAACGCGACAGGGTCATCGGCACAGCTTATCAGGCGGCGGGTTGGGGCATGGCTGCGCCGCCGCCGCGGGTCGACGGGCGGGAGCCTTTCGCAGCCAACTTGGCATGCTTCAGTTTGCATGCGGGGCAGCCGTGCCCGATCCGGCCGATGCGGGTGCGCACGTACTGACCGCGACAGTGGCGACAGCGTGAGACGTACAGGTCTTGCTTGGTATGCAGCAGTTGCAACAGAAACCACGCATGCTCGAGCGAGATCTGGGTGGCGCCGAGCAGCTGCAGGTGCGTGTCGTAGGCATCGCACAGCAGCCGGCAGAGCTCCAGCATGTCTCTATCCGATGGTTTTCGATCCAGCAGGCCGAAGGTGATGAACAGGCTGGCAAGCACGGATGATTCGAGCTGAGTGCGGACGTTGCGCGTGAAGTACGCTGCCCGACGTGGTGATTTGCCGCGCTGGCGGCGCGGGGGCGGGTTCGACAGACGATATGCGTAGGCATCGTAGAGCTTGCGAATCCTGGCCTCGCTGAGGCCAGTGCACAAATGGATGGTGTGAGTGCGTACCTCGTGGCGAATCATGCGCAGCGTCAGGTCATGGCGCTGGCGGTCCAGAGAGTATCGTTGGCTGCTAATTTGCATCATGTGGGCGTCCTTTTCCGGAGGAAACAGCCGGCTGCCAGCGGCATTTACAGCAGTGGAAACGCTGTAATTCTAGCGTCTGCGCACCCGCTGTCGCTGCGCGTTGCCCCCGATTGACCACGGTGGAAAGCCGAGTTTAAATGCCGCGCTCCAGTACGGATGGCTGGAGCGATGGATGACTGGGTGATCGGCCACGGATGATCGGGAGTACGGATACATGTCATACCCTTGCATGGACGATCTGCCGGCGGCGCCGGTGTTGAGTTCGCTGCTGCTGGCTCGTGTGCGTGAGTTCAATCTCGACTACCTCGAACTGCTGATCGCAGGCTGCTCGCGAACGCCCTGCGCCGGCCAGGCGCGATATCTTCCCAAGTCTCTGCGTTCGCTGCTGCCGGGGCTGTCCGTTCAGGCGCGTCGTTTGCTCGCGACGATACCGTTTGCGTTGTATTCATTGAGGTTCGCCAGCCAGGAGTTCTGGCGCACGGTGTGCGAGCCGCCGCTACCCCAGGAACTGGCCGCGCCCGTCGCGCAGCGGTATGCCTGCGACGCGTGCAGCGCCGACAAGGCGTTCTGCGAACTCGCGCTGTTGCATGCATGGCATGTTGCCTCGTGGAGTCGCCTCGCTGCACGCGTCGTGTATGCAATGCCGGACTCGACGGCTTTGAGGCTGGTGGCCATGCCGATGTGGCGCGTGAAACGCATCGCCGCGGAGCATGCCAATCTTCTGGCTCCGCGCTGGCCGACAAATCCTCGCTTCTGGCCGGATCTGGTACGGTTCGCGACGCAGGAGGATCTGCCGCAGCTGGAGACGGCGAAGTTGCTGGGCAACCAGCTGATTGCCGCTGAGCTGACAGCGGCGGCCAAGCGCCGTCGGAGCTGAGTCTTGCCGCTGACGCCGTCACTCGGGCCGGTATCGGCCGCGCCCGATGGCGGATGCGCCGAACTTCGCACGAATACCGTCGATCGCGGCATCCAGATGCCGGTTGCGCTGTGACTCGGGCGCGCAAAACAGATCCAATTGCGCGGCATTCGTCAGATCGCAGGCACCGACGCCGAGCAGTCTGACCGGCGCGCCCGGTTGCTCGTTCAGCCAGTCGTCCAGCAGCCTGGCGGCTGCATCGGCCAGCGGCCGCGACTCCTGGGTGGCGGGGCGAACAGGACACTGACGGGTGTAGGTGCGAAAGTCCTGGCGCCGGATCTTCACCATCACCGTGGCCGCCAGCCAGCCTTGCGAGCGCAACCGTCCCGCCGTTCGATCCGCCAGCTGCGCCAGGCGCGCATGCAGGCGCGAGCGCTCCACGATATCTGTTTCGAAAGTCTCTTCGGCCGAGATCCGTTTCTCGTCCCAATCGGCGATGACCGGTCGCTCGTCGATGCCGGTCGCGCGCGCCTTGATTTGTGTCAGATGGCGCCCGAACAGGGGGCGCAATATCTCATCCGGAGCAAGCCGTAGGTCGCGCAAAGTCAGGATGCCGATGCGCTCCAGCCGGGGCGCCGTCTTGTCGCCGATACCGAACAAGCGGCGAATGGGCAGTGGATCCAGCAGGGCTGTCACTTGATCGCCCGTGACGGCCAGCAGGCCGTCGGGCTTGCGCAGCTCCGAGGCGATCTTGGCAACCAGTTTGTTGGGCGCGACCCCGACCGAGGCGGTCAGGCCGGTACGCTGTGCGATCTTCTGCTTGATCGAGCGTGCGATCGCTTCCGCCGGGCCGAGCGCGGTCTGGCTTTGGGTCACATCGAGAAAAGCTTCGTCGAGGGACAGGCCTTCGACCACGGGCGTGAACTCGTGGAACACGGCGAATACGGTGCGCGACACGGCCTTGTAGCGCTCGAACCGCGGCCTGACGCATACCGCCTGCGGGCAGCGCCGCAACGCTTCGCGCATGGGCATCGCGGAATGCACGCCGAACCTGCGCACTTCGTAGCTGGCCGCCGCCACCACTCCGCGGTTGCCCAGCCCCCCTACGATCAGCGGCTTGCCCCGCAGCTCGGGGTGATCGAACGCCTCCACGGAAGCGTAGAACGCGTCCATGTCGACATGCAGGATGGCGCGCACGCCAAGGCAGGCTTGATGCCGCTACTGGACGGTGATGGTTATTTGCTTCGACGCGAGCGGCGGATTGTGCGGTATATGCAGGTGGTCGCCGAGCAGCAGCTGAAGGGTGTGCGTCCCGGGCGGCAATTCGATCGTGGTCTGCGTCTGGCCCAGGCCGAAATGCACGTGCTGGGCGTCGGCGGGTATGGGTGCGTTCAGCGGCGGCAGTGGCGCGTCGATGATCAGATGATGATGACCGGTGCCAGCGAAGGCGATGCCCGCGGGAGCGATGCCCATGCCCTTGAGGCCGAACTTCACTGTGACGGGGCTGGTGACGGTGGCTTGGTCCTGCGGCGCAATGAAGTAAACCTCGGCACCCGCGGGCGCGGGCGTGGAGCCGTTGTCCGCGGCGACGGCGACTCCCATCAGAGCTGTTGCCATGAGCGCGAATGAGATCAGTTGTTTCATGGATGTTCTCGCACGAAGCGCTACAGCAGCGCCGCATCATTGTAGCGGCCGGCGCCAATGGCCGGTACCG
>JBEBRC010000171.1:0-7769 GCA_040395055.1 Steroidobacter denitrificans | reverse complement strand
CGACCGATCCTGCTTCTTTCTTGTTCCCGCCTGCCCCATGCAAAAGACGTACGACCCCAAGGACATCGAGCAACGCCTGTACCAGCACTGGGAGGCCAACGGATGGTTTGCGCCGTCGGGCCAGGGCAAGCCCTACTGCATCGTGATCCCGCCGCCCAATGTCACGGGCACCTTGCACATGGGTCATGCCTTCCAGCACACCCTGATGGACGTCCTCACCCGGCTGCATCGCATGGAAGGCGACGACACCTTGTGGCAGACCGGCACGGATCACGCCGGCATCGCTACCCAGATGGTCGTGGAGCGCCAGCTCAACGCCGCCGGCCTGCACCGCCGCGACCTCGGCCGCGAAGCCTTCGTCGAACGCGTCTGGGAATGGAAGGCACAGTCCGGCGACACGATCTCGCGCCAGGAGCGCCGACTCGGCAACTCCGTCGACTGGTCGCGCGATCGCTTCACCATGGATGAGGAACTATCCCAGGCGGTAACCGAAGTATTCGTGCGCCTGCACCAAGAAGGACTGATCTATCGCGGCAAGCGCCTGGTCAACTGGGATCCGGTGTTGCATACGGCCTTGTCCGACCTGGAAGTACTGGCCGAGCCCGAGAAGGGCCACCTATGGCATTTTCGCTACCCGCTTGCCGACGGCTCCGGGCATCTGGTGGTCGCCACCACACGCCCGGAGACCATGCTGGGCGACACCGCCGTCGCCGTCCACCCGCAGGACGAGCGCTACCGCCACCTGGCCGGCAAGCAAATCCGCCTGCCGCTGACCGGGCGGCTGATCCCGATCGTCGCCGACGACTATGTCGATCCGGAATTCGGCTCCGGCTGCGTCAAGATCACTCCCGGGCATGACTTCAACGACTACGAACTGGGGAAACGCCACAGCCTGCCGCTGATCAACCTGTTCGACCAGGACGCCAGGATCATGGACTCCGGGTTCGACGATCCCGTTGCGGACACCACGTCCGAGGGCGCGATTCCGCACGCGTATCGCGGCCTGGATCGCTTCGAGGCACGCAAGCAGGTCGTCGCCGATCTCGAAGCGCTGGGCCTGGTGGAACGGATCGAGCCGCATACACTGCAGGTCCCGCGTGGGGATCGCAGCGGCGCGGTGCTCGAACCCTGGCTGACCGATCAATGGTATGTGCGCATCGCGCCGCTGGCGCAACCCGCCATCCAGGCGGTCGAGGATGGGCGCATCCGTTTCGTGCCCGAGAACTGGAGCAAGACCTATTTCCAGTGGATGCACAACATCCAGGACTGGTGCATCAGCCGCCAGCTGTGGTGGGGTCACCAGATTCCGGCCTGGTACGACGATCAAGGCAACGTGTATGTCGCACGCACCCAGGCGCAAGCGCAGCAACAGGCGCAGGCGAAGCTCGGTCGCGAGGTCAGCCTGCGGCGCGATGAAGACGTGCTCGACACCTGGTTCTCCTCGGCGTTGTGGCCGTTCTCGACCCTGGGCTGGCCGCAACAGACGCTGGAGCTCAAAACCTTCTATCCGACCAGCGTATTGGTGACCGGCTTCGACATCATTTTCTTCTGGGTCGCGCGCATGATCATGATGGGCATGAAGTTCGCCGGCGACGTGCCGTTTCGCGAGGTCTACATCACCGGCCTGATCCGCGATGAGCACGGCGACAAGATGTCCAAGTCCAAGGGCAACATCATCGACCCGCTGGATCTGATCGACGGTATCGATCTGGAGGAACTGGTCGCCAAGCGTACCGCCGGCCTGATGCAGCCGCACCTCAAGGGAAAGATCGAAAAGAACACGCGCAAGCAGTTTCCGCAGGGCATACCTGCCTATGGCACCGACGCACTGCGCTTCACGTTCTGCGCGCTCGCGACCATGGGCCGCGACATCCGCTTCGACCTGGGCCGCATCGATGGCTACCGCAATTTCTGCAACAAGCTGTGGAACGCCGCGCGCTATGTGCTGATGAATGTCGAAGCCTCGGCCGAGGCACAGGGCCAGGACCCGGCGCAGGCCGGCGCCGGGTGCGAGTATTCGATCGCGGACCGTTGGATACGCTCGCGCCTGGGCGAGACCATCGTCGAGGTGCGTGCGCGCCTGACCGAATACCGCTTCGACCTGGCGGCACAGGCACTCTACGAGTTCGCCTGGTACGAATACTGCGACTGGTACCTGGAGCTGAGCAAGCCGACGCTGCAGACCGAGCATGCCAGCGCGGCGCAGAAACGCGGCACGCGACGCACGCTGTTGAGCGTACTGGAGGCCTACCTGCGGCTGCTGCATCCGCTCATGCCGTTCATTACCGAGGAAATCTGGCAAGCGGTACGCAGCGCCGCAGCGGATGCCGACACCGATCCGGAGCATCGAGCAGCGGCGCTCGATGCGAGCGCCGCCTCAACCGCGCAGGCACCGGCAGCGACGATCATGCTGCAGCCCTATCCGACGCCCGCCGACTTTCCGCGCGACGAGGCGGCCGAGCGTTCCATTGCGCCGATCAAGGCGGTGATACTGGGCGCGCGCCAGATTCGCGGCCAGCTCGACGTGCCGCGCTCACGCCAGATGCCCCTGCATGTCCATGCGCCCGAGGCGCAGGACTGGAAGCTGATCGAGGACAACACCGTCCTGATCCGTCATCTCGCCAATCTCAGCGATCTGCAGCCGATCACCGACGACAGCTCCTTGCCGCCGACCGCAATGCAGCTGGTCGATGGCTATACCGTCCACGCGCCGCTGGCGAGCCTGATCGACAACCCGCAGGCCGAGCTCGCACGGCTCGCGAAAAGCAAAGCGAAGGCACACCAGGAACTGGCGCGCTGCAAGGCAAAACTCACCAACCAGAATTTCGTCGCCAACGCACCGGCCGAGATCGTCGAACAGGAACGCGCCCGCGTTGCGGACTTCGAGCGCGAGATTGCCCAGATCGAAGAGCAGGAGCGCCGCGTGGCGCTGTTGCAGGCACACTGAGCAGGTACTTCAGATGGATGGCGCGATCCCCACCTTGATCACCCAGGCCGACCCGGTCGCGCTGGTCGGCGCCACGCTCAGCCAGCTCAATCGCATCATCCTGGGCAAAGAACATCAATTGCGGCTGTCCATCGCCTGCCTGCTGGCCCGCGGCCATCTGTTGATCGAGGACATACCGGGCGTGGGCAAGACCACACTCGCGCACGCGCTGGCGGAATCCCTGGGCCTGTCCTATCAGCGCATTCAGTTCACCAGCGACCTGCTGCCCGCCGACATCATCGGCGTGTCGATCTTCGAACGCGACAGCGGCACGTTTCGCTTCCACAAGGGACCGGTGTTCTCGCAACTGGTCCTGGCGGACGAAGTCAATCGTGCCAGTCCCAAGGCGCAAAGCGCCTTGCTGGAAGCGATGGAAGAGCACCAGGTGACCGCCGATGGCCAGACCTATCCGCTGGCAGCCCCGTTCTTTGTCATCGCAACCCAGAATCCGGTCTACCAGATCGGCACGTTTCCGCTGCCCGAGTCGCAGCTCGATCGCTTCCTGATGCGCCTGGAACTGGGCTACCCCGATGCCGCGCAGGAACGCCTGCTGCTCAAGGGACAGGATCGCCGCGATCTGCTGGCGACGCTTGGGCCCACCTTGTCACCGCAACAGTTGCTGCTGATGCAGACCATGGTGCCCAAGATTCATGTCTCCGATGCCCTGCTCGACTATGTGCAGGCCATCGTGCGCCACACGCGCGAATCGCCGCGATTCGCCACCGGCCTGTCGCCTCGGGCCGCGATCGCCCTGCTGCGCGCCGCCCAAGCCTGGACCTTGATACACGGGCGTCCCGCCGTCGTGCCCGAGGATGTCCAAGCCGTCCTGGGACCGGTCATCGGACATCGGCTGACGCTGCGCGATCCATCGTCCGCAACCAGCGTGGCGCAGATCGGCCAGCAAGTGCTGCAGGCGGTCGGCGTCCCATAGCATGCACCGCGCACCAGGCCGCCAAGCGCATGCGGGGCGAGCGAGCGCCTCCCTCAGCGCACGACTGGCAACCCGGCTGCGCAGCAAGATCCGCGCCTGGGCACGCCGGCGCCATGGCATCGACCCCGATCCCGTGGTCCTCTCGACACGCCGCATCTACATCGTCCCCAGCATGCTCGGCATCGCCTTCGCGCTGATGCTGTTGCTGATGTTCCTGGGCGCAATGAACTACGCCAACAACCTGGCGCTGGGCTTGACCTTCGTGCTCGGCGCGCTCGGGCTGACGGCCATGCACTACTGTCATCGCAATCTCGCCGGGCTGCGCCTGCGCTGCGCGGTGAACCACCCGGTGTTCGCCGGCCAGAGCGCGCGCTTCAGGATAGCCCTGGAAAACGACGCCCGCCTGCCGCGCTACGAGCTCACGATCGCCAACGAACTGGGCACGGCCGCCCCGGTGCGCATCGAGCCGGAGGCGCGCGCGATCCTGGAAGTGGAACTGCCCGCCACCCGCCGCGGCGTACTGGTGCTGGAACACTTCGAAGTCGCCACTCGGCATCCCTTCGGGCTGTTTCGTGCATGGGCCTTCCTGCACATGGACACCTCCTGCATCGTCTATCCACAGCCCAGCGCGCCCGGCCTGCCGCCGCCGCCACTGGAAACCGACACCGGCGGCGCGCAGGACACGCTGCGCGGCAATGAGGATTTCGCCGGGCTGCGGGGCTTCCATCCTGGCGATTCCCCGCGTCGCATCGCCTGGAAGAACTACGCCAAGGAGCAGGGACTGCAGGTCAAGCTGTACGCCGGCACGGCGGTCACCTCGCACCTGTTCGCCTGGGACAGCCTGCCCGGGCTGGGGGTGGAAGCACGGCTGTCGCAACTGTGCCGATGGATCGAAGACGCCCATGCGCAGGGACACGCCTATGGCTTGAAGCTACCGAATCTCGACATCGCACCCAACGTCGGCGCCGCACACCGTCAACGCTGCCTGAGCGCGCTGGCCTTGTTCGACGATGGTGATGGCGGTGCCTAGCTCCACCTCCACCGCCATGCCACAGCGCAGCGGCTTGCGCCGCAATCCGATGTCACCCTCGATGCAGCGCCTGCTGTGGGTGGTCGCAGGTCTACTGCTGGCCGTCTTGCCACACCTGCCGCACCTTGCGGCCTGGACCATCCTGCTGGCGGCGGCCGGTGCCACGGCGCGCATCATGATCGAACTCAAGCAATGGCCGTTGCCGCCGAAGTGGCTGCGCATCCTGGTCGCCTTCGGCGCACTACTGGGCGTATTGCTCACCTACCGCACCCTCAACGGCATCGAGGCCGGCACCGCGCTGCTGGTGGTAATGGCCGGCATGAAGCTGCTCGAAACCCGCAGCGTCCGTGACCTGACCGTGATCGTCTTCCTGTCGTATTTCGCACTGTTCGCGGCCTTCCTCTACAACCAGGATCTATTGCGCCTGCCGTACATGCTGTTGAGCGCGTGGCTGCTCACGGTCACCTTGATGCGCATCCACCAAAGCGCGGCCGCCATGCCGATGCGCGAGGCGGCACGGCTCACCGGCAAGATGCTGCTGCAATCGCTGCCGCTGGCGGCCTTGTTGTTCCTGCTGTTTCCGCGGCTGCCCGGCCAGTTCTGGGCGATGCCGGCGCGCAGCCAGGCCAGCAGCGGCCTGAGCGAGGAAATGTCGCCCGGGGATGTCTCGGAACTCAGCCTGTCCGGCGCGATCGCTTTTCGCGCCCGCTTCGAAGGCGAACTGCCGCCACCTCGCGAACGCTATTGGCGCGGTCCCGTACTGCATGACTTCGACGGTCGAACCTGGCGTGGATCGCGCTCGGCGTTCCTGCCCCAGCCGCTGGAGCCCGAGGGTGCGATCTATCGCTATCGCATTACCATGGAACCGCACCAGCGGCGCTGGATTTTCCCGCTCGATGTCGTCACCGGCTGGCAGGGGCGCAACATCCGCCGCAGCGCGGATTATCAACTCCTGACCCGCGATCCGATCGCGACGCTCACGTCCTTCGAGCTGCAATCGGGCACCCGCTACCACGTCGCCGGCGCACTGCCGCGAGTGATGAGAACCGCCGATAGCCGATTGCCTGCGCAACGCAACCCGCGCTCGGTCGCACTCGCCCAGGAATTGCGTGCGCAGGCCGGCAGCGATGCCAGCTTCGTCCAAGCGGTGCTGGAAAAGTTTCGCACCGAAGAATATTTCTACACGCTGGAACCGCCGCGCCTGGCGGTGGATTCGATCGACGATTTCCTGTTCAACACCCGTCGCGGCTTTTGCGAACACTTCGCCTCCGCGTTCACGATGATGGCGCGGGCGGCCGGCATACCCGCGCGCGTCGTCACCGGCTACCAAGGCGGCGAATTCAACCCCATGGGCGGCTACCTGATCGTACGCCAGTCCGATGCGCACGCCTGGTCGGAAGTCTGGCTCGAGGGTCGCGGCTGGGTGCGCGTGGATCCTACCGCCGCGATCGCGCCCGAACGCATCGAGCGTGGGCTCGATGCCGCCATGTCGGACGGCGAACCCGTCCCGGGCCGCATGCTGCGAAGCAATTCCATCTTGTCGCAGCTGCGTCTCGCCTGGGATGCAGCCAATACCCTGTGGAACAATCAAGTCATAGAGTTTGGCGAAGTACAGCAACGCTGGCTGCTGCGGCAGTTCGACATAGAAGATCCGCGCTGGGAATACCTGGTACTGGCGCTGGTTGTGGTTCTGGCCGCATTCCTGGCGATCCTTTCCGCCTGGCTCGCGTGGCGCTTCCGCCCGCGCGCCGGCGACCCTGTGGTGCAGGTGTACCAACAGCTGTGCCGGGCGCTGGGGCGCAAGGGCCTGCCACGGCTCGCCTACGAAGGCCCTAACGACTACCTGGCGCGAGTACAGCAGGCCCGCCCCGAGCTTGCGCCCCGACTGGCCGAAATTCGCGCCGTGTACGTGCGCCTGCGCTACGAACCTTCGCCCTTGAAATCCGAGCTAGGCCGCTTGAAATATCTGGTCAATCAGTTGAAAGCCTGAGCCGCGCCCGCATTGCTGTGTGGCGCCCACGCAGCGGCCCGCAACCCCCTCACCAGGCTCCAGGAGTGACGTGCTACCCATCGTATTGCTGGTAACGACCGCGCTGGCCGCGGCCGGCTGGTTCCTCGGCCAGCCCTGGCGTCAACGCCGGCGGCGCCTCGCCCTGGCGGCGCAGGCTTTCCCGCCGCAGTGGCAAGCATGGCTGCGCCAGCGCACGAGCATCGACCAGCGCCTGCCCGCCGAACTGCGCCAGCGCCTGTACGGCCTGATCAACATCTTCGTGCACGAAAAGAATTTCGTCGGCTGCAATGGATTGACAGTCACCGAGGAGATGCGCGTCATCATCGCCGCCTACGCCTGCCTGCTGGTCGTCAACCGGCCCGACGTGCCGCGCTCTCATTTCTATGACGAGCTGTTCTCGATCCTGGTCTATCCCACCGCCTTCATCGTGCGCGAGACCCAGCATCTCGGTCATGGCATCGTGACCGAGGAACATCGCGTGTTGGCCGGCCAGGCCTGGGATGCGCGCCGCATCATCCTCTCCTGGGAGGACATCGAAGACAGCCTGAGCCAGGGCGACGACACTGGCCACAACGTGGTGTTGCACGAATTCGCCCACTACCTGGATATGGAAGACGAGACCATGGACGGCGCGCCCGGCCTGGGAAGCGCGCAAGCCTACCGGCAATGGTCGGAAATCTTCTGGAGCGAATACGACCAGCTGCGCGCCGACATTGCCGCCGGCAAACCGACTTTCCTGGATCCTTACGCCGCCAGCGAACCCGCCGAATTCTTTGCCGTGGTCACCGAAGCCTTCTTCCAGCAGTCGCGG
>JBEBRC010000170.1:0-7821 GCA_040395055.1 Steroidobacter denitrificans | reverse complement strand
CGCCCCCACACTTTGGCGTCATGTTCACAAGAATCGAACCTTGAGCCGGCGAAGCAAGGCGCCAGCCTCCGCGCAGCCGGACCTGGCGCGGGGGTTTGTCGGCGTATTCGCCTATAGCCGCCGCGCGCTGGAACTCGTCTGGACCACCAGCCGCCCACTGACGTTGGGCTTTGCGGTACTGACGTTGCTCGCCGGCGCCCTGCCGGCTGCCGTGGCCTATGTCGGAGCGCTGATCGTGGACGCGGTCGTCGCGGCGATCCAGGTCGACGACAGCGCGCGTCCGGCGCTGAGTCGGCACGCCTTATGGCTGGTGGGCGCCGAGGGACTCCTGGTGGCCTCGATCGCCGGAGCGCAACGCGGTATTTCCCTGTGCCAGTCGCTACTGCGGGCACAGCTCGGCCAGCGCGTCAATGTCATGATCCTGGAAAAGGCATTGACGCTGGAGCTTACTCATTTCGAGAACTCCGATTTCTACGACAAGCTCACTCGCGCACGGCGCGAAGCATCCAGCAGGCCGCTGTCCCTGGTCATGC
This sequence comes from Steroidobacter denitrificans, assembly GCA_040395055.1. GTDB lineage: Bacteria > Pseudomonadota > Gammaproteobacteria > Steroidobacterales > Steroidobacteraceae > Steroidobacter > Steroidobacter denitrificans_A. The sequence goes on along the minus strand of JBEBRC010000170.1, from coordinate 7,288 downwards.
GAACCTTCGGCCTCGGCCAGAACATCGTCTCGCTGTTCAGCTTCGGCGCTCTATTGATCAGTTTTTCGCCCCTGGCCGTGGTGCTGCTGATCCTGGCGGGATTGCCGGCCTTCCTGGCCGAAGCAAAATTCTCCGGGGACCGCTTCCGATTGTTCCTGTGGCGCTCGCCGGAAACTCGCATGCAGCTGTACCTGGAAACCGTTCTGGCGCGCGAGGATCACGTCAAGGAAGTCAAACTGTTTGGTCTTGGACCGCTGTTCCTGCAGCGCTATCGCAGCATCTTTCGCAAGCTCTACCAGGAAGATCGCGACCTGACCATCCGGCGCGATACCTGGGGATTCTTCCTGGGGCTGATCGCCACTGCAACCTTGTACGGCGCCTACGCATGGATCGCTCTGTCCGCCGTTGCCAGCCGCATTACGCTGGGACAGATGACGATGTACCTGATGCTGTTTCGCCAGGGGCAGTCGGCCGTCTCCGCCATCCTGTCCGCGGTCGGTGGCATGTACGAGGACAACCTTTACCTCTCGACGTTGTACGAGTATCTGGAGACACCGGTTCAGAATCGTGGCGGGACGGTGCTACGCGGGCCGCTGCCCGAGGACGGCATCCGCTTCGAAAACGTCAGCTTCACCTATCCGGATGCCGAACAACCGACGCTGGCGGACATCGATCTGCACATCCGGCCGGGCGAGTCGCTGGCGCTGGTGGGAGAGAACGGCTCCGGCAAGACCACGCTGATCAAGCTGCTGACGCGCCTTTACACCCCATCCCAGGGGCGTATCACACTCGACGGACAGGATCTGCGGGACTGGGACGAGGCAGCCCTGCGAGATCGAATCGGCGTGATTTTCCAGGATTTCGCGCGTTACCAGCTGTTGCTGGGCGAAAACATCGGCGCCGGCGACGTCAAGTATTTCGCGGACGAATCGCGCTGGCGTGAAGCGGGGGACAAGGGCATGGCCACCGCCATCGTCGAGTCGCTGCCCCGGGGATACCACACGCCATTGGGCAAATGGTTCAACGATGGGCGCGAACTGTCCGGGGGACAATGGCAGAAGATCGCACTATCGCGCGCCTTCATGCGCTCACGCGCCGACATCCTGGTGCTGGACGAACCCACCTCGGCGATGGATGCCGGTGCGGAAGCGACGGTGTTCGAGCATTTTCGCAGCTTGACGCAAGGCCGCATCGCAATCCTGATCTCGCATCGCTTCTCCACGGTACGCATGGCCGACCAGATCGTAGTGCTGCAGGAGGGTCGCATCATCGAGCGCGGCAGCCACGAGCAACTGATGACCTTGGGCGGTCATTACGCCCACCTTTTCTCGCTGCAAGCAAAGGGATACCGCTGAGGCGCTGCAAGCTACCGCAGCCTGCGATCCGCCAGCAGCAGCAATAGCAGCGATATGCCTGCGAACGATGCGCCGGCAAGGAACGTGGCGTGCGCGCCGACCTGATCCCAGAGCGCTCCGGCGATCACGCTCGCCGCCAGCAGCAGCACGCCTCGCAACAGATTGAATACCCCGAACGCCGTGCCGCGCAGATGCGATGGCGCCGAATCCGCCACCATCGCCGCCATGACGCCTTCCGTGAGCCCCATGTGCAATCCCCACAATGCGGCGCCCATCAAAGCGGCCGAGGGCGTCTGCGCCCCGCCGAGCACCAGGTTGGCGAACAGCAGAATCGCGCAGCCGGCCATCAACAGCCGCACGCGCGGCATGCGATCCGCCATCCGGCCCGCCGGATACGCCGATAGCATGTAGGCGATATTCATCACGATCAACACCAGCGGCGTCCACGCCAGGGTCAAGCCGGTATCGGCACCGCGCAGGATCAGGAATGCCTCGGAGAAGCGCGCCAGGGCGAAGAAGGCCGCCACCAGGCTCAGCATCCAGAATGTCCGCGGCAGGTCGCGTGGGCGCAGATCGAGCACTCGCTTCGGCGCCGGGATCAGATTCGGCGGCTCCTTCACCGCCAGCCACAATATGGCCAGCGCAATGAAGGCCGGGATCACGGCAATCCAGAATACCGTCCGGATATCGTTGGCCAGCAAAAACATCAACGCCACGGCGAGCAGCGGCCCCAGGAACGCGCCTACGGTATCCAAGGACTGGCGCAAGCCATAGGCTGCGCCGCGCTGTGCAGGCGCGGTGTAGTCGACGATCAGTGCATCGCGCGGCGCGCCGCGTATGCCTTTGCCGATTCGATCGACGAAGCGGGCCAGAAACACCGTCGCCGCGCTGCCCGCCAGCGGAAACAAAGGCTTGGTCAAGGCCGCCATGCCGTAGCCCAGCAAGGCCAGCGGCTTGCGCCGCGCCCAGCGATCCGACAGTGCGCCAGAGAAGACCTTGACGATGCACGCCGTCGCCTCCGCCGCCCCCTCGATCAACCCCAGCCAGAACGCCCCTACGCCGAGCGTGCCCACCACGAACACGGGCAGCAAGGCATGGATCAACTCCGAGGAGATGTCCATGAACAAACTGACAAAGCCGAGCGCCCACACCCCTGCAGGCAAGGAAACACGATGTTGAACCGAGGGAGCCTTGATCAAGCGTGCGGATCCGTATGACTCACCGCAGGCATCCTATCCACACTCATCATTCCAGCGCCAGCGCGCCTGCATGGATCCGACTCGATCCGATCGTGCCAGCTGCCTCAGCGTCGCGGCTGCTCGAACACCCAGCGTCCCACATGCCGCAGGCGAATCCGCGGATCCACACGGACGGCATGACCCGCGCGCGCGGCCAGGTCGCAGAAATAATAGTCCTCCGACAAGAAGTCGCCTTCGACGACGCCGCTGCCGAAGAAATGATGGACCCGGCGTCCCTCGCCGTCGACGTAGGTCGGACAGCGGCCCGCGGCGATCACGTCGGTGAAGATGCGCCGGTCGATGCGCAAAAACGCGGCACCCGTGTAGCGCGCCTGAAACGGCACGGCACCCCCGTCCCCAGACAGGGGCTTGCCATCCAGCGGCACATAGGCCCAGCCGGCCTGAGCCTGTTTTCGCGGACACAGGCCGCTGATCAGCGAGTAGGGCGACTCGATGAGCGCCTGCAGGTCCTGACGGCCAAAGCCCATGTCACCGTCGATGAACACCAAGGTCGTGCAGTCGCTCGCCAGGAACTGCGCCGCCAGCATGTCGCGGGCAAGCGAAATATTCGCCTGCCCCTCGATGCATGCCCACGCGTAGTACAAGCCATGGCACTGCAGCAGCCCATTGATGAACTCGCGCTCCGCGCGCCCATCGTGCAACGGCGTGGCAATCAATACTTTCAATCGGGCTCCCGCTAGAAGCTGCGCTGGAATCTCAGCCCTACGCTGACATCCTGGAAGTCGATGAACTGGAAGCTTTCCAGGCGCTGGTACTCGACGTAGCCCGAAATGCCGTGCGGCAGCTGCGCCGAGAATCCGGCTGCCAGCCGCCAGTAGGATCGATCCGGATTGTCGCTTTGCACCAGGATCGGCGTCGTCGGATTGCTCGCCGAATCCGAGAATGGATCGGCCGCGAAACGCGCCCCGAACACTTCGATGTCGTCTTCGTACTCGCGCACGAAATCCGCCCGCAGGTGCGGCAGCAGGACTCCCCAGGACAGATTCCAGGCGAAGGTCGCACGCATGCCGAGCGTGGTCGTCAGGGACGTGAAATCCTGCTTCTCGTAAGCCAGGTTCAACCCCGCAGCGCCGCTCTCGACGAAGTCATTGATGTAGCTGTCGACATAGAAGACCCCCGCCGTCGGCGACAAGGTCAAGCCGCCGATCAGGAAGTCGTAGCCCAATGACGCGCCGCCGCTCAAGGTCAACCCGCCGGTCTCGCCCCGGGCCTGCGCGGAAACCTCGCCGGAGGCATCGACGTAGTTGATACTGCGCCGCGCATCGTAGTTCGAATCGGCGACGTTCACGACCGCATCGAAATAGAAGTTCTTCGCGGCATAAAGCGAGCCGTACAGGGACCCCGCCCAGGAAGTCGTGTCCAGGCCGCCCTCGCCGGAAGGCTTGAACTTCACTTCCGAATCGCCGTACGCGAGCGCCACGCCAACCACGCTCTTGGCGCTCAAGCGGTAGTCCACGCCCGCCATCAGCGTCCACTGGTCGGCATCAAAGCCCGGCGCGTTCGCCGTCAGCGCTTTCTTGCCGAAACTGTAGTTGCCGCGGGCCCAGACGCCCCACTTGTCTGACAGCAGGCCGCCGGGCTCATCGGCGCTCGCCCCGCCGCCCAGAAACAGCTTGGCCACTCGCTGCAGCTCGGACAGCGGCACCTGCTGCCCATCGAGCATGAGGTTGAGCCCGGCCAGGCTCAACCCGCTCGCGCCACCACGCAAGGCGATCAAGCGGTCCATGACCCCGGCGTACTGGAAGTTCGCGAACAGCAATGTCTGAGTCCGCGCCGCCATGAGTTCCTCGCCATTGAGTTCATCGAGCGCCTGCCTCTGGTTGCTCTCGTCATTGTCGAACAGCAGGCTGTTGCAGCGATCCAGCAACGCCAACTGGTCCTCCGTCAACGACTGCTCGTTGCTGCTGGCCTGCCCGAGGCGATCGCAGACATCGTCCAGCGCACGCGCGATTGCTCGCTGGTTGGGAGTCAGGTTTGCCAGCGATTCCAAGGTGTCGGGCTGCGAGGCGACGGCGACATTGATGGTCACGGTGTCGCTGGCGGTCAGACCCAGATCGTCGCGCACCGTCAAGGTAATGATATTCGCGCCATCCGGCAGGCGCACCGTCGGATTCGCGCCCGTCGCAATCTCCACCCCTTCGGCGTCGGTCCAGGCATAGCTGACGATCGTGCCGTCGGAGTCGCTGGAGTCCAGGCCGTCGAGCACCACGTCCTCGCCCGGCTCGCGGTCCGAATCCTCCAGGGTCTGATCCTGACCTGCATTGGCGACTGGCGCGAGGTTTGGCGCAGCCATGACGACTTCCACTGTGACATCGGCCGACTGGCTGCGAATGTCCGAATACAGGCTGTAGTCGGCGATGGCGTAGCTGAACTGCGCCGTTCCCAGAAACTCCGGCCCGGGGGTGAACAGGACCTGGTCCCCCTGCACGCTGACCGTACCGCCCTCCGGCTGCGATTCGATGATGATGCGAGAGACCTGCGGGGTGACGTTGCTGTCATTCGCCAGCACTGCGATCGGGGTGGTCTCGCCACTGTTCACCGTGACACTGTCGGCCACCGGCGAGGCCTGTATGTGCTCCGGATCCAGGCAATTTGCGTCCCCGGGGACCAGGTCGACGACCCCCGGGCTGTCCGATCCGACCACGAAGTCGAGGACGCCGCTGGCCTGGCTCCCCTGCGTATCCAGCCCTTCGGTGACGGTGTAGAAGATCTGGAAATCCGACTCCATGAATCCGGTCACTGTGATGCAATTCAAGCGCGTCGACACCGACAACCCGTCCGGCGTGGAAGCGGTGACCAGCTGCAGCGGCCGGCTGGCCCCTGTCACCAGGCCCTCGCTCACGACATTGAAGGTCATGGACGAAGTACTGCTGCCGGGAGAGGAGAACTGGCGCGAGTCCGCGGTAGCCGCCATCGCATCCTGCCCCGCGGCCGCAACCATCAACACAACCGGTGCATACACCGCGCTTCGGGACATGCCCGAACGTCGAACTCTCATGTAACGAATCTCCGATGCTGGCCGCTCACGCGGCGCTTATTGCGTTCTTGAGGGCGAAGGATACTCGATCGCGGCGCATCGACAGAACTTTGAGTATTGCCGGCTGCGCGCGCCGCATGGATCGAGCGCCCCAGCCATCGCCCCGAAGCCGCTCATGTCGCCGGCAAGCGGACATCTTTTACCGGCGGGACTCCAGCCCTGCGCTCCAGCCGGGCATCGATGCTGAAGCGCCCTGCGCCGTGCAGCGCGAGGTAGATCCCGATCGCCACCAGGCAGGCGGAGGGAAAGGCGCCACGGATACCGTTGCCGGCGTCCACCATGACGATTGCCACGATGAAATGCACGGCGCAGACCATACCCGCCCAGCGCGTCGCCAGTCCCACCAGGAAGGCGATCCCGACGGCACATTGCGCCCACACCGAGACCGGCGCCATGAGCTGCGGACTGGCGAAACCGTAAGCCGCCAGGAACTCCATGAATTCCCGCATCCGCACGGCACTATGGATATTGTCCCAGACCCCCCAGACCAGGAACGCGCCCACCACACATCGCATCAGCAATAAGCCCATGTCGCTATATCGCTTCAAGCCGGGCAACAGGATGGCTTCGAACATGGCGCACCTCTGCTTGAGTTGTCCCAAGGATCATACTCATCCGGATGCCGGCCGGAACCGTGGAAACGTAGCAAACGTTGCAAGTTCAGAAGTGTTCGTTCCGCACGTTCCCAAAGGAGGCATGGTGAACATCGCCGCTCGCCGGTACGCAGCAGTCCTCGCCTGTGCTCTCATGCTTGGATGTGCCGGCGTTTCAAACAATGTACGAGCCGCCGACAAGCCGGTGCGCACGGCCGAAGATGTCCGGGTCATTTTCCAATCTCTGGACCGTAATCGCGATCAGCGCATCAGCAAGGCGGAGGCACGCGGGCAAAAAGGCTTGCTCGAGCGATTCACTGCCGTGGACTCCAGCGGCGACGGCTATCTGAGTCTGGACGAGTTTCGCGCACGACCCAGCGCCGAACCATTCGAATAGCCGCGGGCATCGCCGCATTGGGATGAGTCTCGTTGTGCAGTCAATAACCTCAACCCGTGTCATCCGGCAGCCACACCGAGCCGTTTTTTGTCGTCAAGCGGCGACGCACAGAGGCAAAAATACACGAGGCGCGGAACCTAACGCGCAGCTACGGATTGCGGCTATGACCCTGTCGATCACAAGAGGAAGTCGTCATGATGTTTAGAACCAACGTGCTCGCGGCCGTGGTTGCAGCAGCGAGCTGGATATTGATTCCTGCGTCCTTTGCACAGAACCAGTCCTACGATCCTGACCAGGCGCCGCAAGACTACGATCAGGCGCTGCCTCCTACTCAGCAGGATCCTGCGGACATGCCGAACGCCGCCGCCGCGCCGATCGATGACAAGAAATTGGACCAGTTTGCCGACGCCTACCTGGCAGTGCAGACCATTCAGCAGGAGGCCTCCGAAAAGCTGCAGGCGACCAGCGATCCGGAACAAGCGGACCAGGTGAAGAGCACCGCCGAGAACGATATGATTTCAGCCGTGGAGCGCAGCGGCCTGCAGATCGATGAGTTCAACCAGATCGTGCAGACCATGGCTGCGGACGTGAACGTCCGTTCACGGATCGCCACCAAACTGCAGGAACGCTCGGGCGGAACCTGAGCG
>JBEBRC010000169.1:0-7903 GCA_040395055.1 Steroidobacter denitrificans | reverse complement strand
TGGAAAACGAGTTACTTCTGCTTGAGCAGGTCCCGGATTTCTTCCAGCAGCACTTCCTGCCGCGGCGGCGGCGCGGGCTCCGCCGGCTTTGCCTCCTCTACCCGGCGCAGCTTGTTGATGAGCTTGACCAGCAGGAAAATCGCAAAGGCGACGATGATGAAATCAAACAATGACTGCAGGAATACGCCATAGCGGATCGTCACTTCTTCAGCGCCTTCCCGCAGCGTAGGCAGCGTCGCTGCCAACTCGGTGAAATCCACTCCGCCGATCAAATAACCCAGAGGGGGTGTGACCACGTCGCTGACCAGCGAACTGACGATCTTGCCGAATGCCGCACCGATGATGATACCGACCGCCATGTCGACGACGTTGCCCTTGACGGCAAATTCCCGAAATTCCTTCAATACGCTCATGAGTCAGATCTCCCGATTCGAACCTGTTTGAATTATTGAGAGGCCCGATGGCGGACCCCGGCCTGGAACGACCCCGGCCTGGAAACATACCGAATGACTTCAGCCCGCCGCAATCTCTCCCTGCCCCGCATCCAACACAGCTGAACCGAGGCCAGTCGACTCGAGGGTGCTGCCGCCTTGGCGACGCCCAATCGCCCGATGCATGCGGCATGCGGTGCCGCCCAACCGGCCGCCCGGAGCCATCACCAGCCACGCATGTCACAGACAGGCGCCATTGGAGCGTCCCCGCGTGAGGTTGCTGCTTTCTCTAGGTCAGCCTGTTGATCCCATTGTAGGCCGCAACGCGATAGGCCTCCGCCATGGTCGGATAGTTGAACGTCGTGCGGGTAAAATAGCGCACATCATTGATTTCCGGGCTTGCCATGACGGTCTGGCCGATATGCACGATTTCCGACGCCCCGTCGCCGAAACAGTGTACGCCCAGTACTTCCATGGTTTCGACGTGAAAAATGATCTTCAGCATGCCGACGCGCTCTTCCGTCATCTGCGCGCGCGCCAGGTTCTTGAACGCACAGTGGCCGACTTCATAAGGAACCTTGGCTTCCTGCAATTCGCGCTCGCTCCTGCCGATCGATGAAATCTCAGGAATGGTATAGATCCCGCTGGGAACCATGTCGAGCCGGTGGGGTGCGATCGATGCATCCAGGATATGTTGCGCGGCATGCGATCCTTGCACGTAAGCGGCACTGGCGAGCGCCGGCGGCCCTGCAATATCGCCGACGGCATATATGTGTGGCACAGCTGTCTGATAGTGGTCGTTCACGGCGATCTGGCCGCGCGAGTTGGCCGTCAACCCCACGCGCTCCAACTGCAATGCGCCCGAATTGCCGGTGCGACCATTCGCCCACAGCAATAGATCGGACTTTATCTTGCGGCCCGATTCCAGGTGCAGCACCACGTCGCGCTCGCGCGCTTCCAGGGTCTTGAACTGCTCATTCTGCCGGATGACGCAGCCCTGCTCGCGCAAATGATAGGACAGTGCTTCGGCAATCTCGTCGTCGAGAAAGGACAGTAGCCGGTCGTGGGTATTGACCAGGGTCACCTTGGCGCCGAGATTGATGAAGATCGAGGCGTACTCGCAGCCGATGACGCCGGCGCCATAGATCGTGACCGAAAGGGGGTCGGCGTCATAGCGCAGGACCGTATCGCTGTCGCGGACCCTCTCATGGCTGAAATCGACTTCCGGCGGATGGTAGGGGCGCGAGCCGGCCGCGATGACGATGTTCCGTCCCCACAGCCGGAACGGCTCGCCGGTCGCCGGCTGAATTTCCAGCGTGTTCGGATCGACGAATGAGGCCTGGCCGGCGTAGATCGGCACGCGGTTGCGCTCGTAGAAGCGGCGCCGGCTCACGACCTGGGCGTCCACGACCTTGGTCGCCGAGGCAAGTAATTGTGGATAGGTCAGGCGCGAGCCGGAATGAAGCTCCCGCAAAAGCGGGTTGCGCCGCAGATCGTGCAGCGTCTTGACCGCATGGCGCAGCGCCTTGCTGGGAATCGTGCCCCAATGCGTGCAACCGCCGCCCACCTCGAAGTAACGCTCGATCAGCGCGACCTTGCGATGATGCTTGGCCGACATGATGGCAGCGCCTTCTCCCGCCGGCCCGCTGCCCACGACGATCACGTCGAACTGCTCCATGGAAATGAATCTCGACTGAATACACTACAGAAGCCGAATCATCCTTGACTCGTTGTCAGGGCACAACATCAACATGGCAATCATGGACACTTCGCCCCGCCTAGAGACACACCGAAGCCGGGGCAGCGGCCTGTCGTCCGGGCATCCCTTGGATTACTACGCGTAAGTACGCATTTGCGTCGTTGTGGCGTTTTAGCCAAGGTTACTGAAGCAGCAATTTGTATCGGGGCTCATCAGCCAAGAGGCAGTGACACTACCTACCCTGGAAAAAGAGGGATCCATGAGCAAGCTGACCATCGACTTCGAGAACGGAAGAAGCGCCATGCTGCGTCGTGCGATTGTGAGTGTCTTGGCGCTATCTGCGGCACCGGCGATCGGCCAGCAGACGCAGCCGAACACCGATGAGCGGATCGAAACCATCATCGTGACGGCACAGAAACGCGAGCAAAGCCTGCAGGACGTACCGATCGTCGTCACTGCCATTTCCGGGCAATTGCTGCAAGACTCCGGGGTGCGTGACATCAAGGACCTGACCTTGCTGACACCAGGCCTGATCGTGACCTCCACCACCAGCGAGACCGTGACCACCGCGCGTATTCGCGGCGTCGGCACCGTCGGCGACAACCCGGGCCTGGAATCCTCGGTCGGCGTGGTCATCGACGGCGTCTATCGCCCCCGCAACGGAGTCAGCTTTGGCGATCTCGGGGAGCTGGAACGCATCGAGGTGCTCAAGGGGCCACAAGGAACGCTGTTCGGCAAGAATACTTCCGCCGGCGTCATCAATGTGGTGTCCAAGCGACCGACGTTCGATTTCGGATCCGACGTCGAATTGACCGTGGGCAATTACGGCGCAAGGGAAGGCTCCGCCTCGATCAATGGGCCGCTGGCCGGCGAGGTCCTGGCCGGGCGCTTGTTTGCCGCGGCACGCGAACGCGATGGCTTCTATGATGTCGACCGCGGTCCTGGCCCACGCACCCAGACCGAGGACGCCGACAGGAGTTTCTATACTTTGCGCGGCCAGCTTCTGGCACAGCCGAGCGACTTCTTCAACGCCCGGCTGATCCTGGACTATACCGATCGCGACGAGAACTGCTGCGCGGCGCCGCACATCGCACTGAGCCCCTCCCCCGCCGTACTGGGCGTCCTGCAAGCCTTGCGGCCAGGTTCCTTCACTGGAGTCGCGCCCTTCGACCGGCGAGTGGAGTCCAACCGCAGCAGCGAGCAGTCGATCACCGACCGGGGCGTGTCACTGGAGCTCAATTGGGACCTGGGCGCCTTGGGCGGCTCCACCTTGACCTCTTTGTCCGCCTGGCGCGACTGGGAGTCCATCAATGGACAGGATTCCGATTTCACGACCGTCGATATCCTGTATCGCAATCCAGACGGCAGCTATTCGAACGAATTCAAGCAGTTCAGCCAGGAGCTGCGCCTTGCCGGCGAGACCGATCGGATCAGCTGGCTGGTCGGCGCATTTTACGCGGACGAGGACCTCGACTCGCGCAACCCGCTGCTGCTGGGCAATGACTTCCGCGCCTACTACGGGGGCCTGCTGGGTCCCGCCGGGACCTCGCTCATCGGCAGCCTGCCTGCGGTTGCCTGGGCAGCGGGCCAAGGGCAGCGCGACGCCTATGAGCAGGAGTCCAAGTCCTGGGCGCTGTTCACGAACAACAGCTTGCGCCTGACCGATGCACTGGAACTGACGCTGGGCCTGCGCTACACCAACGAGACCAAGGAGCTGGATTCACGCTACGCCAACACCCTGGGCGCCCTGGGCGGCGTCGGCTGCCAGGTGTTGCGCGACAACCTGGCCACCATCAGCGGACTGGTGGCCGGCCTGCCTGTATCCGCCCCGGAGCAGCAGCTGGCGCTGCAAACCATCTATGCCATCGGCTGCGCGCCGTATGCCGACCCCTTGTTCAATGACCTGGCGACATCTCAGGACTCCATCGACGAGAACGAATGGAGCGGCACGGCCAAGCTGGCCTATCGCTTCAACGACAGCATCATGGGCTATCTCTCCTATGCGCGCGGCTATAAAGCCGGTGGCTACAACCTGGATCGCGAGCGCAGCGGCAATCCCGCCCTCAATCCCGGCCTGCCCGGAGGCATTGCAGCCGACCTGGATACGAGCTTTTCCAAGGAGACCGTGGACTCCTACGAAGTGGGCCTGAAGACCGAGTGGGGCAATGGTGCGGTCCTGGTCAACGGCGCCGTGTTCTACCAGGATTACACCGACTTTCAGCTCAACACCTTCACTGGCATCCAGTTCGTGGTGACCTCCCTGCCTCAGGTCGTCTCCAAGGGGGTGGACCTGGACCTGATCTGGCGCACGCCGCTGGACCAGCTCTCGCTGCAAGGCGGCGTGACGTACGCCAAGACGCAGATCGAGGACTTCGGCAGCGCGATTTCGACGTTCCGGCCGGAACGCGCCAATGACCGGCTGTCATTCGCACCGAAATGGTCCGGCAGCCTGTCTGCGACGTTCCAGCAGCCGGTGGGCGCAAACCTCGCCTGGCGTGCGAACATCGGCGGCAAGTATACGTCGGAGTACAACACCGGCTCGAACCTCGACCCACGCAAGAGCCAGGACGCGATGACGATCGTGAACGCGCGCCTGGGCTTCGGCGCGCAAGACGAGCGATGGATGCTCGAAGCCTGGGCACAGAACCTGACCGACGAGGAGTACTACCAGGTTGCCTTCGATGGCACCTTGCAAGGCTCGTCCGCCAATCCGCCCGCCGGTTTGCCGCAATTGCCTTCCAGTACGATCAACGCCTTCCTGGGCGCGCCGCGGACCTATGGGTTGACCATGCGATTCAAATTCTGACGGTTCGCAGCCTGCCGCCTTTGCGCCGGCCCTGGCGAACCGGCAAGTGGCTGCCGCCTGGAGCGGCTGTCCTGCCGCGGTTTGCCTGCCTCGAAGGGTCCGCTAACATCGCTCCATGAAAGTGTTCGTGATCTTGCTGTCGCTCGCGATGTTCGCCGCCCAACCCACCCGCGCCGAATGGATCGAGCATGTCGAAGACGGCATCATGGGCACACGCATCACGGTGGAACTGTGGTCACAGGACGAGGCAGCCGGCCGGGCCGCGATCGAGGCGGTGCTGGAGGAAATGCGGCGAATCGATCGCAGCATGAGCACCTACAAGCCGACCAGTGAGCTCTCCTTGCTCAACGCGCGCGCCGCGCGGCAAGCGGTACCTGTGTCCGAGGAATTGTTCGACCTGCTGCGCGTCGCGCTCGATTATTCGCGTATCACAGCCGGCGCCTTCGACATCACCTACGCCAGCGTGGGGTACTTGTACGACTTCCGGGAACGAATCCATCCCGATACGCAGCAAATCGAGGCCACGCTGCCAGGCATCGACTATCGCCACGTGCAGCTGGATCGCGCCGCGCGTACGGTGAAATTCGCACGGCCCGGCGTACGCATCGATCTGGGCGGCATCGGTAAAGGTCATGCCGTCGATCGCGGCATCGCCGTCCTGCAGGCACGCGGCATTACCCGGGCCATGGTCTCGGCGGGCGGCGACAGCCGCATCATCGGCGATCGCTTCGGCCAGCCTTGGGTCGTCGGCATCCGGCATCCGGATCGCAAGCAGGAAGTCATCGCCAGGATTCCGCTCGAGGACGCCGCGATTTCGACCTCAGGCGACTACGAACGCTACTTCGACGAGAACGGCGTGCGTTATCACCACATCATCGATCCCGGCACCGGCCGCTCCGCCAGCAAAGTCCGCAGCGCGACCATCATCGCTTCGACTGCAACGCGTACCGACGGTCTGTCGAAAACCGCTTTCGTGCTCGGCGCCGAGCGAGCGCTGGAAATCTACGATGGCCTCGACGATGTCGATGCCATCCTGGTCACGCCGGATGGTCGCGTACTGTATACGCAGGGACTGGCGGCACCCGCCAAGCTCGAGCCGGACTCCCGGTGAGGCAGCCAGAGGCGTCCGGCCGCCCCGAACTGCCCGGCCCTCACTCTGGCTCAGGCCGGAACGACCGTCAGGGCGAGGCAATCAGCGGTCGTTTCCTGATCTGGAATTCCGCACCCAGACCGTTGGCCCATTGCGCATCCTGCCCGTAGATATCACGGCGGAAATTCACTCGATGCTGGTCATCGACCCACGCCGTCCAGTATGCGAGCAGAACCGGCATTTTGTCGCGCAGGGTTACATTCTGCAGTTGCCCGGACTCGATCGTCTGCGCGATCGTCCTCTCGTTCCAGCGCTGCGGATCGTTCAACAACCATTGCGCCAGTTCGAACGGCTGCTCGACACGCACGCAACCTGAGCTGAAGCTTCGGTCCGCGGCGTCGAACAGCGACTTCGATGGCGTGTCATGCAGGTATACGTTGTAGGCATTCGGGAACATGAATTTCACGCGCCCCATGGAGTTGTCCGGCCCCGGCTCCTGGCGCAAGGTATAAGGGATGTGGCCGCTCTTGAATTGCGACCAGTCGACCGTGCCGGGATCGACGACGGCCCCGCTGCGATCCAGTACCGTGAGTCCACGGCGCGTGATCGAGTACGGGTCGCGGCGTGCCGCCGGCAGGATGTCGTTTTGGATGATCCCGGGCGGCACGGTCCAGGTCGGATTCCAGACCAGGTAACTGATCGCGGAGCGAAAAATCGGCGTCCGCCGATAGGGCCTTCCAACCTGCACCCGCGAACTCCAGACCACCTCGTCACCGCGCACCGCGTAAATGAGGTAGCTCGCGATGTTGACCACCACGAATTGTGGCGGCAGATCCTGAAGCAGGACCCGGCCGCGGTCCAGGTTGACGCGCAACTGCGCGATACGATCCTGTATCGAGACGTTCAACTCCTCGCGGGTACGAGCGCCGACCGCGCCATCGACGACAAGGCCCATTCGCGCCTGGAAACGACGCACGGCGATCTCCAGCACCTGGTCATACGACTCGGGCGCGGCCGCAGGCGCCGCGTCCTGCAGGTCACCGCTGGCCAGCAGACGGGCGCGCAGCAGCGCCACGCGCGCATCCACCGCGCCAGGCTTGAGTGTGCTGCCCTCGGGCAGCATGGCTGGATGCCCGGTTGCTGCGACGGCGCGGTAGCGCTGCAGTTCCGCCTTCAGCGCGACATAGAAGCGATGCGTCGGCTTCAGTGCCTCGATTCGCGCATAGATGTCATCGGCCGCCAGCGCCTCCTCGATCCGCTGCGCGGCATCCGCCGACTCCAGCGTCCGGCCGTAGTTCCATTGCGCATCAAAGGACTCCGCATCCACCTTGCCGAAGGACAGGTGATACCCCAGGCGCAACAACGCCTCGGTCTGCAGTACATCGAATTGTGCACGAACGCCGGCACTGGCCGCCGGCACAGTCGCCTCGATGCTCAGCTGCCGCAACAGCGGCAGGTAATAATCATCGGGGTCCAGTCCATCGAGGCGGCTGTCCTCGATCGCACGCAGCAACTCCGATGTCGCATGGCTATTGGTCCAGGCCGGCCGGAACGCGCGCTTGGCATAGAACTCGTGGATCCAAGCAGCCCAGGCGATGCGGGCGCCTCGCACCTGCGCGGCATCAGGCTGGATCAGCGCATCCACCTGCTCCTGCAGCGCAACCGCCGCCGCATCCATGTCACTGGACCCCGGCATGCTCTGGCTGTACGCCGTGGCGCTGCCCAGAAGCATAAGCAGCAATGGAAACAGCGCGATCCCGGCTCGAGGCCGGCAGCCCCGGCCGTGGCGAGGCGCGTGTGCTGCGCGCAGCGCATCCAGCTTCGCTGTCATCCGGACCTGACTCATCCCTTTCCTCGTACCAGCGATGATCAACTCG
>JBEBRC010000168.1:0-7936 GCA_040395055.1 Steroidobacter denitrificans | reverse complement strand
GCGACGTGGCACGGGGGTTGCACTGAAGACACCACGTGTCTGACAAAAAGAAAGGGAGAGGCTCGCATGCCAAAGATCAAAGCCGGTAGCTTGCGTTGGACCGTCACCGCCACTGCGATCGCACTCGCCAGTGCTGCGGCGATCTCGAGTTTGGCGCAGGCGCAGACGGATACGCCGCGGTTCGAGGTTGATCCGCACTGGCCCCAGACCCTGCCGGACAATTGGGCGCTGGGTCAGATCGCCGGTCTGGCCGTCGATGCCGAGGACCATGTGTGGGTTCTGCATCGACCAGGCTCATTGGATCCGCGCGATACGAAGGCGACGCGCACACCACCCGCCTCGCCTTGCTGCGTGCCCGCCCCGCCCGTGATTGTGTTCGATCAAGCTGGAAAAGTGGTGCGAGCCTGGGGCGGCCCCGGGGTGGGTTATGACTGGCCGACGAATGAGCATGGGATCACCGTCGACCCCAAGGGCAATGTGTGGATTCTCGGTAATGGCAACGGCGTGCCGGACGCCGAGGGCAAGGCTGATCGGACAACGTCGGACGGCATGGCGCTGAAGTTCAGTCGCGAGGGCAAGTTCCTGCTGCAGATCGGCGGTCGAGGCGCTGCGAAGGATAGCCGGGATACGACCCGACTCAACAAGGCCGCGAAGATCGTCTTCGATGCGGCCGGCGAGGAAGCCTATGTCGCAGATGGCTACGCCAATCATCGCATCATCGTGTTCGACGCTGTCACCGGGGCTTACAAGCGCATGTGGGGCGCCTATGGGGAGCCGCCGACCGATCGTCCGCGTGAACGAGGCGCACAGGCTGTGCCAGCGCGCCAGTTCAATGTCGTGCACTGCGTGGTTCGCGCCAGAGATGGGCTGGTGTATGTGTGCGACCGCCAGAATCAGCGTGTCCAGGTGTTCAAATCCGACGGCGAATTCGTCACCGAGTTTTTCTATCAACAGGACCATCTCGATCTCACGATTCCTGGTCGGGTCGCCGACATGGCGATCTGGCCGGATCGAAACCAGAGCCTGCTGGTGATTGCCGACGGCAATTTCGAGGCCGTGCGCCTGGTTCGGCGCGACAACGGCGAAGCGGTGACCCAGGTGGGGCGCTACGGTGACTACGCCGGTCAGTTCAATCATCTGCACGTGCTGACCGTCGATTCGCACGGCAATATCTATACCGGCGAGGCTGGCGCGAAGCGAGTACAGAAGTTCACTGTGGTCAGCGGTGGGCCCAAGCGCTAGCGGTGGCGTGCGTCATCGCCGGACGAAGAATCGCTGCGGCCGGCCGGCGACTGGCAGGGGATCCCGGCCTGTATCGCTGATGGGCTGCGTAAGGGCCGCCTTGTCGATTGCGCTGGTGAGGCCTGCGTGTCAGTCTTGCGGCAGCCAGCCTGCTGGCACTGTCGAGCCGGTAGCGCTATGGTGCGCTCGATCGGTCCGGCCGCTTCATTTGCTGCCTCACGGACATGTATGTCCCTGGTAGTCCAGGTGTGCGCGAACCCAAATGGATCCGCCAACCGGCATGATCGAATCGGGCGCGGATGAGTTGCTTCAGCAAGACGGCGCTATCGATCATGCTCGGGTGAGAGGTGGCGGATCGGCTTGACGTTCAGGTTTCCGACCAATGCGGATACTGCGATCCTACGGCGTGCGCCGCTCGATATTCGTACTGCTCATCGCGGCGGCCATCGCGGGCTCGGGCTGGCTGGCCTACGGATTGGCGCTGCAGTCCGGGCTGGCGCAACTGCATCGCGCCGCGGACGATCGTCTTACGCTGCTGCTGATGACGCTCGATGCGACGATCGAGCGTTTCCGCTATCTGCCGACCGTGCTGGCGCAGGCGGCCCCGATCCTGAATGTCTATCGCAATCCTGACTCCGCGTCGGCGCGCGATGCCGCCAACCGCTATCTGAAATCCCTCAACGATGCGGCCGGGTCGTCCGATCTATACGTGCTCGACGACAACGGCATCGCGCTGGCAGCGAGCAACTACCTGGATCGCAACAACTTCGTTGGCCAGAGCTATGCCTTTCGTCCGTACTTCACGGAGGCGCTGCGCAGCAGAGAGGGGCGCTACTACGCCGTGGGCGCCACTACCGGCAAGCCCGGCTATTTCCTCTGGCGCTCGGTTGGCGGCGCCGACAGCGCGCTGGGCGTTGCGGTGGTGAAGGTGGATCTGCATCCGCTGCAGGCAGAATGGAAGCGTACCGGTGGGCTGGTGGCGATGCTGGATCGCAACGGAGTGGTATTCCTGAGCAGCCGGGATAATTGGCAATACCGGCCGATTGCGCCCTTGTCCCAGTTGCAGCGGCGGTTATTGCGCGAGACGCGTCAATACGGCCGCGATATCGACAGCAACCATCCTTTGTTCGATGGCGAGCATATGGAGCGGGGTCTGCAAGTCGTGCATCTCGACGATGCGAATCCGGGTAAGGCACGCGACCATGTCGTCTTCAGCCGCAAGCTTGCGGCGCACGATTGGACGTTGACCGTGCTTTTCGATCTGCGTCCGGTACGGCACGGCGCAGCGATCGTTTCGGCAGCCGTGATGCTGGCCGTGCTGGCGGCGCTGCTGGTTTATCTCGTCACGCATCAGCGGCGGCAGATGGTCAAGGCAAAACTGCAGGCTCATCACTTGCTGGAGCGGCGGGTCACAGAGCGTACCGCTGAACTGGCGGCGGCCAATACCTTGCTTTCCGCTGAAGTGCACGAGCGCATACGTACCGAGCAGAATCTGCGCCGCACCCAGGACAGTCTGATCCATGCCACCAAGATGGCCAGCCTGGGCCAGGCGCTGGCGGGGGTCGCGCACGAGATCAACCAATCGCTGGCGGCGCTGACCACCTATATTGCCGGTGCACGGGTGCTGCTCAACAGGGATGACAAGACTGCGGCCTTGTCGAATCTCAGTCTGGTGTCCTCGATCGTCGATCGCATGGCCGTCTTGACGCAGCACCTGAAAAGTTTCGCGCGCAAGGATACGGCGTCGAAGCAGGCTACCGACCTCATTGCGGCTATCCGTTATGCATTGAGCCTGCTGGGTTATCGCATCAGTGAGCAGGACGTAGTCATGGCCCTCGATGTTCCCGTCGAGCCGGTCTATGTCGTAGGCAATTCGGTGCGCTTGGAGCAGGTCGTCGTGAACCTGGTCTCCAACGCGCTGGATGCCATGCGCGGGCGTTTGCTGCAGCGGCTGACGATCGAATTGCACCAGCATGCGGGCTCGGCCATCCTGGTGATAGGCGATACCGGGCGCGGGATGGCGTCTGAGCAGCTCAGTAGCGCGTTCGATCCCTTCTACACCACCAAGGACGTCGATCAGGGACTGGGTCTCGGCTTGTCGATCTCGTATGGAATCGTGCGCGACATGAACGGCGAGATCAGTGTCGAGAGCGAGCTTGACCGGGGGACTCGGTTTTCCATTTGCCTGCCATTGGCCGAGGAAGTTCCCTCCTCGGCGGTCACGGAAGTGCTTGCATGAATCCTCTGATCCTTGTCGTCGATGATGAACACCAGGTCCGCCATTCGATCGCCCAATGGCTGGGCCTGAGTGGGCATGTCGTGGAAACGGCGGCGGATGCCGATACGGCCATGGCCGCGATCCGAAAGCATGCGCCAAGCGTCGTCGTCGCGGACTTCAAGATGCCGCGCAAGACGGGGCTGGAGTTGATGCGCGAAGTGCACGACTTCGATGCCGACATTCCGGTCGTGATGCTGACGGCCCACGGCGATGTGCCGCTGGCGGTTGCTGCAATGCGCGACGGTGCGCACGATTTCCTGCAGAAGCCCTACGTACCGGAGCATTTGTCCGCGGTCGTCGCGCGTGCCGTCGAGCAGCGCCGGCTCAAGCTGGAGCTGCGGGATTTATCGCGACGGGTTGCGGCACACGAGGGACTGGCGGCGCGTATCGTGGGGACCTCCCCGGCGATCGTGCGGGTGCGTGACATGGTCGCGGAATTGGTGGCTCACGGGCCCAATGTCATCGTTCATGGCGAAACCGGCACCGGCAAGGAAGTGATCGCCCGCGCGCTGCATGACTTCGGGCCGCGCAGCAAGGCGCCATTCGTTGCCGTCAATTGTGCCGCGGTGCCCGAGGAGTTGTTCGAAAGCGAATTGTTTGGGCATGAGGCGGGTGCGTTCACGGGCGCGCGCGGCGCGCGCATTGGGAAATTCGAACATGCCCATGGCGGCACCTTGTTGCTCGATGAGATAGAGAGCATGCCGTTGGCGATGCAGGCGAAGCTGCTGCGAGTATTGCAGGAGCGAGTCGTGGAACGCGTCGGTTCGAACAAATGTGTGCCAGTGGATGTCCGCGTCATTGCTGCAACCAAGTATGACCTGGAGGAGCAGGGGCGCCTCGGTCGATTTCGTTCGGATCTCTATTATCGTCTTGCCGGTGCGGAAATCCTGCTGCCGCCGCTGAGGGTGCGCGACGGTGACGTTCTGCTGCTGTTCGAGTACTTTGCGTCTGCTGCCGCGGCCATCGCCGGGCAGGAGCATCGAGCGTTGACCAGTGTCGACGTCGATGCCTTGCTTGCTCATTCGTGGCCGGGCAATGTGAGGGAGCTGAAAACGGTCGCCGAACGCTATGTGCTGGGATTGAAGGCCGTTGGACGGACCATCCCTGAAATTCTAGGCAGGTCGGTCGCCGCACCGGCGGCCTCGGGCCTGTCGCTAGCCGATCGCGTCGCAGCCTACGAGCGGCAGTTGATCGAGGTCGCGCTGCGCGATCATGGTGGTTCGATCAGCACGGTGATCGAAGTGCTTGGCGTGCCGCGCCGTACGCTCAACGAAAAGATGGCCAAGTACGGACTGATCCGCCCCGGCCGCGAGGTGAGCGCCACGGAACGCAGCTGAGTGCGCTTGTGGATTGCCGGTATGGCTGGAAGGGATTCGCTGCCCAGAGCAGGCTTGCCGCGCCCGCAGCCCCGGGTGCGATCGGCAAACAGGCTGATTTCCGCCGATCGGTGCGCGGGCAATGAGCGATCTTCCGCTGACTCGCCGCCGCGCATCTCTGCGTGGGCAGAGGCCTGGGAAGGACCCTGCCTCCTCCCCGCACGCACTTCCGCGAAGCAGGCGACGCTCTGAAATGGGGGTGACGGCGGTTGGCACGTCGATTGCTACCTACCCTCAAGGTAATGGGCGAGCGGTGAGGGCGTCGATGTCAAGTTCTTGTTTTCTGGTATTGCCTGCTGGCAAGAAGAGTTCGGTGTATTCCAATGCCTGGACGCTCGCCGATATTCGGCTATTGCGTGAGCTTGCGCGGCAGGGTCTCACACTCGGATCGATCGCACGACGGCTGCGCCGCTCCGAGTCCGCGGTCCGCAACAAGGCAACGATGCACGGTGTCTCCGTGCAGGCACGCCCGCAGGGGGCGACGGCGGAGTCAGCCGGCCAATCCGGGGCGCCCGGCGTGGCGGGCAAAGGTATCGATATCGATGTTCGCGCCACAGATTAATACGCCGACGCGCTTTCCGGCCAGTCGATCCCGTAGTGGGCCGAGCAGGGCGGCGGTGGCGGCAGCGCCGGCGGGCTCGACGCCGAGCTTCATTTCTCGAAATAGCAGACCCATGGCATCGCGCATCTGGTCGTCATCGATCATGACCAGTTCATCCACGTTCGCGCGGCACAGTGCGTAGCTGTAGGGCAGTGCATAAGGAGGGGCAAGACTGTCGGCGATGGTGGCGACGTCGGCGCGACTGACGGGTTCTCCGGCAGCGAAGCTGCGATGCATGGTATCGGCGCCTTCTGGCTCGACGCCGTATACGATGCACGCGGGCGATATTCTCTTGATGGCGCTGGAAATACCAGCACATAACCCGCCGCCGCCGATGGGAATGATGACGGCATCGAGACTGCCGGCCTGCTCCAGCCATTCCAGTCCGATGGTTGCCGTGCCGAGCGCCGTGAATGGACCTTCGAACGGATGCACGAACGTTCGTCCTTCCTCCAGCCCGATCCGTTCCGCCCAGTCGAAGCCCGTCTTGCCATCCGGCGCCATCAGCACCTCTGCGCCGTACGCCTTGCATAGTTCGATCCGCGCGGGATTGGCGGATTGAAGCATGACGACCTTGGCTGAAGTGCCCAAGGCCCGTGCCGCGAAGGCGGTAGCGACGGCATGATTGCCCGCGCTGACCGCGGTGACGCCGCGGGCGAGGGCATCGGGTGCCAATCTCAGCATGACGGACATTGCGCCGCGCGCCTTGAATGTGCCCGTATGCTGCAACAACTCGAGCTTCAAGACGACTTCAGTCCGTGCCGCCAGGCGCTGCCCGAGTTCCAATCCCTGCCAAGTGTGAATAGGCGTCTTCACGATGAAAGGCTGCAGCAGTTCGCGCGTGGCCTCAATGTCCGCCAGGGTGGGCGTAGGATTCGCGTTCGACATCGATTCAGTCCAGTCCGGTTGGTGCCGTAATCATACTCGCTGTGCACCGCTGCCTGGCGATATGGGTGGCGCTGCGATGTCATGCCAACGGCATGGCCGGCTTCGCACTGCCATGCGTGGGGTCAACCCAGGATCGCAGCCGCTTCTTGCGCCAGATGCTCGATGCATGTATCGATCTGGCTGCGTCGCGTGCGGAAGCACAGGACGCAGACTCGCCCCAGGAAGCGGCCGTCTGTTTCGCAGCCACTGAGCATGATCTTGCCGCGCCGGGTGACGCGTTCGAGCAGCTCGCGCGTGGCGGCGTTCTGCTGTTCGAGCGTGGATCCTGGCCATTCGAGGTGAAAGGCGAACAGTGAAAGCTGCGGTGCTGCGTCGATGACGAAATGCGGCAATCCCGCGACACGCCGTGCCGCGTCGAGCGCCAGCGCGCGCTTTTCCGCCAGCGCTGCACGGTAGCGCGCCGCGCCGAACAGCTTCACGCTGAGCCACACTCGCAGGCCCGGGAAGCCACGCGACAAATCCGGGCCGAACTGATGCGGGTCATAGAAATCGGCGTCCTCCTGGTTGGGCGGCAAATAGCTGGCCGTTGCCGAGTGAGCGGCCCTGAGCGCTTCGCCATCGGCCACCAGCAGTGCGCCCGTGCCGTAGGGCAGGAACAGGCCTTTATGCGGATCGAGCGTCACGGAGTCGGCCTGCGGCAGGCCTTCGAGCAGAGGGCGCAGCTGCGGGACGATATGGAAGGGGGCGCCGTAGGCGCCGTCGACGTGATGCCAGAGCCCGTAGGTACGGCATATCCGCGTGATGTCGGGCAGCGGGTCGACTGCTCCGGTGTTGGTGGTGCCGGCAGAGCTGACGACCAGGAACGGCCTCAGTCCCGTGGCGAGATCCGCGCGGATGGCCGCTTCGAGTGCTTCGGTACGCATGCGGAACGCAGCGTCGACCGGGATGGCGCGGATGCGATCAGGCATCACGCCGGCAAGCCGTGCCGCCTTCACTACCGAGTGATGAACTTCGGTGGAGGTGTAGAGCGCTCCCTGGCGTATGTCCGCGCCGAGATGACGCTCTCGAGCGCAGACGATCGCCGTGAAATTTGCCATCGAGCCGCCGGTGGTGAACAGCCCGCGTGTCGTCGGCGGGAACTGCATCCATTGGCGCATCCATTCCAGCGCATTGGCTTCAAGCTGGACCAGTGCGGGCGCCGCCTGCCACACGCCGGTATAGCGATTCACGCCATCGGCAATCAGGTTGGCGAGTGCGCCGCTATACACGCCACCGCCGGGGATGAAGCACAGATAGCCAGGACTGGCGGCATTGTATGATCGCGGAATCCATTCCCGGAACAGGGGGTCGAGCAGGGCTTCCAGGTCGGACCCGTGTTCGGGGATCGGCTCGCGCATCGCGCGACAGGCCTCCACGGCGTCTACGTCACCGCGCACCGGCTGGGCCTCGATGCCGGCCAGGTGGTCCACGACACGGCGCAGGACCGCATCGCCCATGGCCTGCATCTGCGCAGGCGAGAATTCGAGATTGGCGAGATCGTGATCGTTCATG
>JBEBRC010000167.1:0-7949 GCA_040395055.1 Steroidobacter denitrificans | reverse complement strand
CCTAGGTGCGCCCTTACTTGGCCTTCGGCATGTACGCCAGCCCCAACTGCAGGCCAATATCGGGCGTGTTCTCGAAGTTCGAGATGTTCTCCGTGATCGCGAAACTCCACAGCAGGTTCTGGCGTCGCGACTGGACGCCCAGGCTCAACTGGAATTTGTCATCGGTCAGTGCGTCGATAGTCGAATGCTGGACGACGCTGCGGCTGGCGTAGCCTTGCAGAATGAGGCTGGTGCGCTGCGTGAGGCCGAAACTGTAGCCGGCGATCAAGGTGGGGATGACCTGGGTCGAATCGCCAGGGGTCTCCGGTCCGCCGGCGTAGTAGACGGCGCTGACACTGAGGTACGCGGCGTGCCGGCCCGTGGCGCCCAGACGGCGCTGCAAAGTGGCTTGGGCGCCAAAATCATGCTCACCGGTGGAGAGCAGGAAGCGTTCCCCGCCCACGGCGAATTTCGCCGCCAGCTCGACCACCACGTCCCAGCCGAATCGCGGTTGCGGTAGTGAATAGCGAATTCCGATCACCGGGTCACCGAGGCCGCCGCGCGTGCCGCGGTCGAGCTGGGCCGAGCGGGTATCCCCGATCGCATACAGCATCTGGAACTGGTTGCGGGCTACCAGGTCGCGGCCCTGCTGGCTGAAGCCGATCAGGTCGTGGAAGGACTCGATCGTACTGTCCAGCACGCCCTTGCCATAGCGAATATAGGGAATGGTGAGGTATCCGCTCCAATATTCGTTCAGGCGGCGCTGCACGATCAGGTCGGCGAGGCCTACTTCGGCGTCGACATAGTAGGCCTCGTCCGGCAGGTTCAGGATCGCGGTCGCATCCTGCGCGCGCAGCGGCTGGCGGCCGATGTTGCGGCTTTCCAGGTAATCGCGCACGTTATCGCTCAGCACGAATGTGTTCTGGTAGGCGTACTGCAGCTCCAGCGTCCAAGTGCCGGCTTCGGCGTCCGCGGTATGCGCGGGCAGCATGTCCAGTCGCAGCAGGCCGAAGGGCGTCAGGTCGCGCCCGCGCAGCAGCCCGACGTGACTCCATTGCTGCTCGACCAGTTGCGCCTCGCCGCGCTCGTCTCTGACTTGCTCGGTCGCTTCCTGCGCCACGGCGCTGATGCTGATGCTGCCGCTGCCGAGCAGCAGCGCGAGGAAGAGGCGGATCCGTGGGCTGTCCATTGCTGATTCTTTACTCCGGCGACTTGTAGCCAAACGTCTGGCGCGCCGTAGGGTTCCGGGAACCGCCTGTTCGCGGCGCCGCGCCGCCTAGAGAACCTTGCCGGGATTCATGATGCCTTTCGGATCGAGCGCTTGCTTCAGAGCGCGCATCACATCGACCGCCACGGGGCTTTTGTAGCGCACCAGCTCATCGCGCTTGAGCTGCCCGATACCGTGCTCGGCGCTGAAGCTGCCGGCATATGCGGCGACCAGGTCATGAACGCTGCGCTGGATGCGGGGTGCGAGTTGCAGGAACCGCGCATCGTCGCCGTCCACCGGCCGAGTCACGTTGAAATGCAGATTGCCGTCTCCGAGGTGGCCGTATGCCACGATGCGGCCCTGGGGCTCGATCCGCGCCACTTGGGCGGAGGCCTCGAGGATGAAGCGCGGCAGTTCGCTGGTGGCCACGGAAATGTCGTGCTTGATGCTCGCGCCTTCGCGCCGTTGCGCCTCCGGGATCGACTCGCGCAAGCGCCAGAACATTTCGCCCTGGGTTTCGTTGGTTGCAATGGCGGCATCCGTCACCTCGCCGCTGTTCATCGCCGCCAGCAGTTCCGATTCGATGCTTTCGCGCAGCCCCGGGTCGTGCCGCCCCATGCCGATTTCGAGCAGTACATACCATGGCTGCGGCCGGTCGAAGGGATCGGTCACCGACTCGATATGCCGCAGTACCAGATCCAATGCGATGCGCGGCATGATTTCGAACGTCGACACCGAGTCGACCGTGAATGCGCGCAGTCGCGACAGCAAGGCCACGGCGGCCTGCGGGTCGCGTACGCCCAGCAGTGCGGTGAAGTTCGATGCGGGGCGCGAAAACAGCTTGCAGGTCGCAGCGGTAATGACGCCGAGCGTCCCTTCCGCGCCGATGAACAGGTGGCGCAGATCGTAGCCGGTATTGTCCTTGCGCAGGGGCTTGAGAGTGTCGAGCACGCGCCCGTCCGCGAGTACGACCTCCAGGCCGAGCACCAGGTCGCGCATCATGCCGAAGCGCAATACGGCGGTACCGCCGGCGTTGGTCGAGAGATTGCCGCCGAGCTGGCAGGAGCCCTCGGAGCCGAGGCTCATCGGAAACAGGCGGTCGACCGCCGCTGCCGCCGCCTGTACTTCGGCCAGCACGCAGCCGGCCTCGGCGATCAAGGTGAAATTGTGGGGGTCGATAGCACGCACACGACGCATGCGCGCCATCGACAGCACGATCTGCGAGCCGTCCTTGGACGGTGTCGCGCCACCACAATAACTGGTGTTGCCGCCGACCGGCACTACCCCGGTATTCGTTTCGTGGCACAGGTGCATGACGGCAGCCACCTGCGCGGTACTGTCGGGACGCAATGCCAGCGGCGTACGGCCGCGGTACAGCCGGCGATGGTCGTGCAGGAATGGCTCGAGATCGGCTGGCTGATCCAGGTAGCCGGATGGGCCAACGATGTCGCGGAGCCGATCGAGGGTGGCGGAAGCAATCGTCATGGCCGCCGCCGCATCGGATCCAGGGCCTTCAGGAGTTCGCCGCGCGCAAGGCGGCGATGCGTTCTTCCAGCGGCGGATGAGTCATGAACAAGCGCTTGAGCCCATGGCCGAGCGAACCGCTGATACCGAAAGCCGCCATCTGTTCCGGCAGTGGGCCGGCATGTCCCTGGCGCAGGCGTTCGAGCGCGCCGATCATCGACTCGCGGCCGGCCAGCCGTGCGCCACCGGCGTCCGCCCGGAATTCACGATGCCGCGAGAACCACATGACGATCATGCTCGCCAGAATGCCGAGCACCACCTGCGCAATGATGCTGGTGATCAGGAACGCCGGACCGTGGCCGCGCTCGGTCTTGAACACCACACGATCGACCGTATGGCCGATGATGCGCGAGAGGAAGATCACGAAGGTGTTCACGACCCCCTGGATCAGGGTCAAGGTCACCATGTCGCCGTTGGCAACGTGGCTGATTTCATGAGCCATCACCGCTTCGGCTTCGCGCTGCGACATGCCGTTCAGCAGGCCGGTACTGACCGCGACCAGGGCGCTGTTGCGCCGCGCGCCGGTTGCGAAAGCATTCATCTCGGGGGTGTCGAAGATGCCGACTTCCGGCATACCGATCCCCGCCGCCTGCGCCTGGCGCCTGACGGTCTCGACCAGCCAGCTCTCGGCGGCGTTGCGCGGTTGTTCGATGATGCGCACGCCCATGGTGCGCTTGGCGATGAACTTGGATAGCGCCAGGGAAATCAGCGAGCCGCTGAAGCCCAGCACGGCCGAGAAAATCAGCAGCGAATTCAGATCCAGTCCGGCGCCCTGCTCATCGAGGATGCCGTCGATGCCCAGCAGCCGCATGGTGACGCTGAGGACCAGAAGGATCGCCACATTGGTGGCGACGAACAACAAGATACGCTTCATCGAGACTCCGGCTCAGGGACGGCGGTATGCCCTGCCATCTGCGCAGGGCAGGGCGTGCACCGCGTCGGTGCGGGAGATGACGGGCAGCGGGTCAGGCGTCGTTGCGGTCGCTGTAGTCGTCATCCTCGTCGAGGTCGTCCTCATCCTCGTCTTCATCCCAGTCGTCGTCCTCATCCTCGTCCCAGTCATCGTCGTCATCATCGTCATCATCGTCCTCATCGCCGCCTTCGTCACTGGCCCAGCCTTCCGGCTCCTGCGCGTGCTCGAGGTCCAGCTCGTGCCAGGTATCCAGATCGATGGCCTCGATATCGCCATTCTCATACTGGATCTCGATGATTTCTTCATCCGGATCGACGGACAGGACCCTGAAGATCTCGTTCTCGTCGAGATCCTCATACCACTGTCCTTTCACCGGGTCGTAGTCTCTAGCCACTCAACACCTCAGACGACGAAAACCGGCGCTCGAACCGGCGATCTAAAGAATATTAGGGACATTCTTGGTAACTGCCAAGCGGTGGCGCTGGTCCTGATGGGAGCCGGCCCGCAACCGGGACGCTCTGCTAGACTGAACCGGCCCCCGGATGCCCGGCATGACGAGCAGACCCCCTGGCCCGCCGCTACCCGCGGGCCGGATGACGCTCGTCGCCTTCCGCTCTCAACCGTATTGTACCTGCGCCGACCATGACTACGACCGAGCCTGTCTTTTCTGCCGCGCCGCTGCTGCAGGCGCGGCGTATCGTCATCAAGGTGGGTTCGGCGCTGCTGGTGGAGAGCGCGAGCGGGAGCCTGAATCGCGCCTGGCTGGAGACCCTGGCCGATGATATCGCGGCGCTGCGCCGGCGTGGACAGGAGGTGCTGCTCGTTTCATCGGGCGCGATAGCCTTGGGCCGGCAACCGCTGGGCTTGAGCGATGGCCGGCTGAAGCTGCAGGAGAAGCAGGCCGCGGCGGCGGTCGGCCAGATTCATCTGGCCCACGCCTGGAAAGAGGCCCTGGAGCGCCACCCGCTGACAGTGGCGCAGATCCTGCTCACGCTGGGTGATACGGAGGAGCGGCGGCGCTACCTGAACGCCCGCAACACCCTGGGTACCTTGCTCAAGCTCGGCGCGGTGCCGGTCGTCAATGAAAACGATACCGTGGCGACGACGGAAATCCGCTACGGTGACAACGATCGCCTGGCCGCGCGCGTCGCGCAGATGATCAGCGCCGATTGCCTGATTCTGCTCTCGGACGTGGATGGGTTGTACACGGCGGATCCGACCAAGGATTCCAGTGCGCGCATTATTCCGGAAATTCGTGTCATAACGGCGCAGATCGAGCAGATGGCGGGCGGCTCCGCTTCGGCGATCGGCACCGGCGGCATGGCGACCAAAGTCGCGGCGGCCAAGATCGCGGTCGCCGCCGGCTGCCACATGGGGGTTGCCCTGGGGCGTCCCCGGCACCCGTTGCGGCGCATCGAGGAGGGAGCGAGTTGCAGCTGGTTCTATCCTTCGTCCACGCCCGCCACGGTGCGCAAGCAATGGATCGCCGGCTCACTCAAGCCGGCTGGCGAACTGCGTGTCGACGCGGGAGCGGCCGCGGCCCTGGGGCGCGGCAAGAGCTTGCTGCCCGCCGGTGTGATGCAGATCGCGGGAGAGTTCGAGCGCGGCGATGCCTTGGTCGTGCGTGACGAGCAAGGACGGGAAATCGCGCGCGGCTTGTCCGCTTACTCCAGCGCCGATGCGCAAAGATTGCGCGGCAGGCAATCGCATGAGATCGAAACCTTGCTGGGCTTTCCGGGGCGCGACGAGATCATTCATCGCGACGATCTGGTCGTCACGGCACGCAGGCAGGATGATTCGGACTGAAGCGGGCGATATGCCAAGCCTACCGACGCATGCGCTGCGTAATAACCGGATCCTGCTGGCGGCGGTGGCGATGAGCTTCCTGCTGCTGTTGTGTTCCGCGGCCTTGATGCTCTACGTGGCGCGCCAGGGTTCCCAGGCGGACCTGCAAGTCGTCCAGACGATCGAGATCAAGCGTGCAATCAGCGAGTTAAGCAACTCCATGGCCAATGCGGAGTCCGGGCAGCGCGGCTACCTGCTCACGCATGACGATGCTTTCCTGGAGCCGTACCGGAGAATCCGCGACACCTTCGAGCAGAAAATCCGCAGGCTGCGCACGTTGGTCGAAAGTCGCCCCGCACAGCTGGCGCGCGTCGATGAACTGGCCCCGGTGCTGGCAGGCCGTTTCGGGGTGATCGAGCAGATCCTGCAATTTGCCGAGCAAGGCCACGGCGACCAGGCCGCGTTGCTGATGCGCACGCGCGGCCGGCTGCTCATGGACGAGATCCTGGCGCGCATCGACGATCTGGATGCCGTCGAAAGCCGCGAGCTGATCCAGCGCCAGCGCTCGGCCGCCACGTTGCGCAATCAGTTCATCGCGACGGTCATGTTCATGCTGGTCGCCTGTGCCGCGCTGGCGCTGTTCTCGCTTATTTCCCTGCGACGTTATGTCAATGCGATCGAGCAGAACCGCCTGCGCCTGGCGGATTACAATCTGGAGCTGGAGCAGCGAGTTCTGGAGCGCACCCAGGAGCTGGCCAGGTATGCGCAAGAGGCGGATCGCGAGCGCCAGCGCGCAGAATCCTTGTTGACGGATGTCAATCATCGAGTCGGCAACAACCTTGCGCTGGTATCTTCTTTCCTTGCGATGCAGCGGCGTGCGGTGAAGAATCAGTTTGCCGCGCAGGCCTTGGATGCGGCGCGCATGCGCGTGCAGGCGGTCGCCTCCGCTCATCGAAAGTTGCGTCTGGGCGCGGATTTTGCGACGGTCAAGGCGAACGAGGTGCTGGGGGCGGTACTCGATGACATTGCAGCGGGGCTGCCGCCGGGCGGTCTGATTCGGATCGAGTGCCAGGTGGAGCCGTTGGATATCAATGCGCGAGACGCGGTTTCGCTCGGTGTATTGACCAGCGAGCTGGTGGTGAATGCGATCAAGCACGCATTCTGCCCCGGCGAGGCCGGTGAGATTCAGGTGGTGCTGTCGCATCCTGCAGGGGGTGTGCCGTATCTCGAAGTATCAGACAACGGAGTCGGTTGGCATGAGAAAGAGCTACACGGTGACGGCGGGCGTTCAGGCGAGCCTCACGCAGATGACCGTCAGGATGCGCAGAGCCAGGATGTCGAAGGCCAGGATGATGCTGGGCTGGGCGCCAAGATCATCGACATGGTGGCACGCCAGTTCGGCGGTTACCCGCAACGCTCGCCGCGCGACGATGGCGGCGGCCGATCCGGCACGCGGATACATATCGAACTTGTCCGGCTACAGCTCATGCAGCCCGTGTGAGCGCTCGGTGCGCCGCGCGCAGTATCGCGAGGGAGATGCGGCACAGGGCCAGGGCGCCGGTCTCAATCGCTTCGGCGGGGCGAACGTACTGATCGTGGAGGATGACTTCATCGTTGCGTTCGAAATGCAGAACCTGCTGGAGGAGCAGGGCGCCAACGTACTCGGCCCCGCGGCCACGCTGGAGGAAGCACGCCAGATACTGGCCAGCGAGCGTCCCGAACTCGCGGTCCTGGATGTCAATCTGAATGGGGAATTCGTTTTTCCGCTGGTGAGCGACCTGCAGCAACAGCGCATCCCGTTCCTGTTCACGACCGCCTACGCGGACGATGACCGGCTGTTCCCCGAATCGATGCAATCCGCGCCACGCATAGCCAAGCCGGTCATGGCCAATGTGTTGATTGCACAATTGAAGCGAATGCTCGATCGCGACTGAGCGCAAGGCTCAGAGCCGGCGCGGCGAGTGTCAACGCCGATTGACGGGAATGTCGACGTAGCGGGCCGCTGGCGGATCGCTGGCGGGGTAGGTTGCGTCCAGCGAGGCGTCGATGGCGCGCTCGCTTCTTGCCTGCGGATTGCGCACGCGCCAGCGTCGGCGAATGTTCCGCCAGGCCGGCAACACGATCAGGGCCGCCGCGCCCGCCAGCGCCAGGATCTCGATCACATCGGCAGGCCGACGGCCTGTTGCTGGAGGCGATTTTCGCATTACGATCTCCGGCGGCCGTCATGGCGGCGCGCAATGTTGATGCCCGGCAAGGGGGCCGGGGTCCTGACATAGCAGACGCACCAGTGCGCGCGCGGTTCCGTCCAGCCGGCAATGAGCCAATGACATGGCTCGACGGCCGCCAGCTCCCGGCGCCGCCGGTCGCGCTCGATCGTCCGGGGGAGGTTCCGTGGCTCGCCAGCGAGGCAGGTCGATGGGCCGCGCTGCGAATGCAAACCTGCAAGTCCGCGTTAGAATGGGCCCATGAACACCACGTCGAACACCACTTCCGCCTTCACCGACATCGCGGCATCGATGGACTCCTTGGGGCGCGGCGCCG
>JBEBRC010000166.1:0-7953 GCA_040395055.1 Steroidobacter denitrificans | reverse complement strand
CCCAGCGGCTGCTGCGTCACCAGCGAGTACGGACCCGTGGAGCGCGCATGCATCTTGTCGTCCACCAGGTGATTGAGCTTCAGCATGTACATGTAGCCGACGGTGATCTGGCGTTCGAAACGCTCGCCCGTGCGTCCGTCGTACAAGGTCGTCTGTCCATTGGACGGCAGGTCCGCCAGCGCCAGCATGTGCTTGATCTCCGCTTCGGAGGCACCGTCGAACACCGGCGTCGCCATCGGCACGCCATGGCGCAGGTTGCCCGCCAACGCCAGGATCTCATCGTCGTCGAGAGAGTCCAGGTCGGCACTCTGGCCACCGGTCTTGTTGTAGACCTCGTCCAGGAAGCCTCGCAGCTTCTGCGCGCCATTGGCCTCATCGAGCATGCGGCCGATCTTCAGGCCGATGCCCTTCGCCGCCCAGCCGAGGTGGGTTTCCAGGATCTGCCCGATGTTCATGCGCGAGGGAACGCCCAGCGGATTGAGCACGATGTCGACCGGCGTGCCATCCTCGGTGTAGGGCATGTCCTCGACCGGAATGATCGTCGAGACGACACCCTTGTTGCCGTGGCGGCCGGCCATCTTGTCGCCCGGCTGCACACGCCGCTTCACCGCCAGGTACACCTTCACCATCTTGAGCACGCCAGGGGCAAGATCATCGCCCGCGGTGATCTTGGCGCGCTTCTCCTCGAAGCGCTTCTCGAACTCCTTGCGCTGCAGCTTCAGACGCTCGGCCGCGCCTTCCACGGCGGCATTGCCCGCCTCGTCCTTGAGCCGGATCTCCAGCCACTGCTCGCGCGAGAGTTCCGACAGGTAGGTCTCATCGACCAGCGAACCCGCCTTGAACTTCTTCGGCCCAGCTTCGGCCGCCTTGCCCAGCAGCACCGCCCGCACTCGCTGAAACAAGTCGTCTTCCAGAATGCGCCGCTGGTCTTCCAGGTCCTTGCGGACCTTCTCCAGCTCCGACTTCTCGATCGACAGCGCCCGGGAATCCTTCTCCACGCCGTCGCGGGTGAACACGCGCACGTCGATGACCGTGCCGTCCATCCCCGGCGGAACGCGCAGCGACGTATCCTTCACGTCCGAGGCCTTCTCGCCGAAAATTGCACGCAGCAGCTTCTCTTCGGGCGTCAACTGGGTCTCGCCCTTGGGCGTTACCTTGCCGACCAGAATATCTCCGGCCTTCACTTCCGCACCGATGAATGCGATACCGGCTTCATCCAGCTTTGCCAGCGCAACGTCGCCGACATTCGGAATGTCCGCCGTGATTTCCTCCGGCCCCAGCTTGGTGTCGCGCGCCACGCACGTCAGTTCCTCGATGTGGATCGTCGTGAAGCGATCTTCATGGACGACACGCTCGGAGATCAGGATCGAGTCCTCGAAGTTGTAGCCGTTCCAGGGCATGAATGCGACCAGCAGGTTCTGGCCGAGAGCCAGCTCGCCCAGATTGGTCGACGGACCGTCCGCCAGCACGTCGCCGCGCGCGATCACGTCCCCTGCCTTGACCAGCGGACGCTGGTTGATGCAAGTGTTCTGGTTGGAACGCGTGTACTTGGTCAGCGAGTAGATGTCGACACCCGCCTCGGCCGCCGAGGTCTCGGCGTCGTGCACCCGCACCACGATGCGGGAGGCGTCTACCGAATCGACCACGCCGCCGCGCCGCGCGACCACGGTCACGCCCGAGTCGATGGCGACCGCACGTTCCATGCCCGTCCCCACCAGCGGGGTTTCGGCTCGCAGGGTCGGCACCGCCTGGCGCTGCATGTTCGAGCCCATCAAGGCGCGATTGGCATCGTCATGCTCCAGGAACGGGATCAGCGAGGCGGCCACCGACACGATCTGCTTTGGCGACACGTCCATGTACTGGATCTTGTCCGGACCGGACAGCATGAACTCGTTCAGGTGTCGGCACGAGACCAGTTCGTCCTCGAACTCTCCGCTGTCGCTCAGCAGGGCATTCGCCTGCGCGATCACGTACTGGCTCTCTTCGATGGCCGACAAATAGTCGATGTCATCCAGAACCTTGCCGTCGACAACCTTGCGATACGGTGTTTCCAGGAAGCCGTAGTCGTTGGTCCGCGCGTACACCGACAAGGAATTGATCAGGCCGATGTTCGGGCCTTCCGGGGTTTCGATCGGACACACGCGCCCGTAGTGCGTCGGATGGACGTCGCGCACTTCGAAGCCGGCGCGTTCGCGCGTCAGGCCGCCGGGGCCGAGCGCGGACACGCGGCGCTTGTGCGTCACTTCCGACAGCGGGTTGTTCTGGTCCATGAACTGGGAAAGCTGCGAGGAACCGAAGAACTCCTTCACCGCCGCCGCAACCGGCTTGGCGTTGATCATCTCCTGCGGCATGAGTCCTTCCGACTCCGCCAGGGTCAGGCGTTCCTTCACCGCGCGCTCGACGCGCACCAGGCCGATACGGAAGGCATTCTCCGCCATCTCGCCCACCGAGCGCACACGCCGGTTGCCGAGGTGATCGATATCGTCCACCAGGCCATTGCCGTTGCGGATGTCGCACAGCTCCTTGATCACCTCGATGATGTCGGAACTTTCGCCGTATTCCTCGGCCAGCTGCTTGGAAAACTCGTCGGTACGCTTGGCGAAGTGCGCATGGTCGTACAGCACACCGCTGCCGGTGATCGCTTCGCGATGCACCCGGCGGTTGAACTTCATCCGTCCCACGGACGACAGGTCGTAGCGCTCCGGATTGAAGAACAGATTCTGGAACAGGTTCTCGGCCGCATCCTTGGTCGGCGGCTCGCCAGGACGCATCATGCGGTAGATTTCCACCAGCGCCTCCAGGCGCGTGCGCGTCGGATCGATGCGCAGGGTGTCGGAAATGTACGGACCACGGTCCAGGTCGTTCACATACAGCACGTGCACCTGCTCGATGCCCGTTTCGATCAGCTTGTCGACCATTACGAGGGTGAGAATCTCATTCGCCTTGGCCAGGATTTCACCGGTCTCGGTATCGAACACGTCGTGAGCGAGCACCTTGCCGATCAGGTACTCCTTCGGCACCTCCAGGCGTGAAATGCCCTTCTGCTCCAGTGTACGCACATGGCGCGCCGTGACACGGCGGCCTTCCTCGACAATCACTTCCTCGCCGATCCTGATGGGGAAGGTCGCGGTCTCGCCGCGCAGGCGGGCGGGAATCAGTTCGAACTCGATCTTGTCCTTGGTCAGGTAGTAGGTGTTCTTCTCGAAGAACATGTCCAGCATCTGCTCCTCGGTGTAGCCGAGAGCGCGCAGGATGATCGTGACCGGCAGCTTGCGGCGGCGGTCGATACGCGCGTACACGCAATCCTTCGGGTCGAACTCGAAATCGAGCCAGGAGCCGCGATAGGGAATGATGCGCGCGGAGAACAGCAGCTTGCCCGAACTATGGGTCTTGCCGCGATCGTGATCGAAGAACACGCCGGGGCTGCGATGCAGCTGCGACACGATGACTCGCTCGGTGCCGTTCACGACGAAGGTACCATTGTCGGTCATCAGCGGCATCTCGCCCAGATAGACCTCCTGCTCGCGAATGTCCTTGACCGTTTTCTTGGTCGGGGTCGAGGTTTCCTTGTCATAGACCACCAGCCGCACCTTGACCCGCAGCGGGGCCGCGTAGGTCAAGCCGCGCATCTGACATTCCTTGACGTCGAACACCGGGTCGCCGAGGCGATAGCTCACGTACTCGAGCAGCGCGTTGCCCGAATAGCTCGTGATCGGGAACACGCTTTTGAACGCGGCATGCAGTCCGGCTTCGTTACGGCGTGCCTCCGGCACGTCGGCTTGCAGGAACTTGCGATACGAATCCAACTGGATCGCCAGCAGGTAGGGCACCTCGAGGATGCTGTCCCGCTTGCCGAAGTCCTTACGGATGCGCTTTTTCTCGGTGAACGAATAGGCCATCTGGATCACCCTTTCAAGTCTCTATAAAACCTCGACATTCCGGCGCAGGCACTTCGATCAAGTCGCTCTGGCGCACATCTGTCCATCGAGGTCGGGGTAGTCGATCTGTTCGCTGGCAACTCATCGTCGCAGGACACGGGGCTGGATATGAGGTCTGGCATCGAACTCGAACCGCGTAAAGCCGTTCGGTGTTGCGGCGACCGGCTCCATGAAAAACCAATAGGAAAGGCGGCCGGCGGAGTCACTCCGCGGCCGCTTTCCATCATCAATTCAATCAAACCGCACAAGAGAGGCGTGTGAGGCGCCGCCCGCAGGCAGCGCCCCCGCACGGCATTCCTCACTTGATCTCCGCTGTCGCACCCGCCTCGTCCAGCTTCTTCTTGATCGCGTCCGCATCGGCCTTCGACACGCCTTCCTTGACGGACGATGGCACGCCCTCGACCAGGTCCTTCGCTTCCTTCAGGCCCAGGCCCGTCAGCTCGCGAATGACCTTGATGACGCCGACCTTGTTGGCGCCGAAGCTGGTCATGGTCACGTTGAACTCGGTCTGCTCCTCGACAACCGGGGCCGCAGCCGCCGGACCTGCGGCAACGGCCACCGGTGCCGCAGCGCTCACGCCCCACTTCTCTTCCAGGGCCTTGATCAGGTCGACCACTTCCAGCACCTTGAGCTCGGAAAGGGCATCAATCAATTCTTCTTTCGTAGCAGCCATGTTTTGAAACTCCAGAAACTATGTAAACCAAATCGCTTGAGCCGATGGCCAGCCGGAGGCAGCCGCGGTGCGGCCGCGACCCGCTATGCCGTGGCTTCTCTCTTGTCTTTGACGGCGGCGAGCGCGCGCACCAGCATGGTGTGCGGTTCGGCGATCGTACGCACCAGCTGACTGGCAGGCGCTTGCAGCGTCCCCAGCAACATGGCACGAGCGACGTCGAGCGTCGGCAAATTGGCGACCTTGTCGAGATCCTGCGCGGCCAACGACACCCCACCCAGCGACAGCGCGGTCGGGACGAGTTTGTCGTTGTCCTTGGCGAAGGATTTCACCAGGCGCGCCGCCGCACCGGGGTCGTCCTTGGAGAACGCGAGAATCAGCGGGCCTTTCAGGCTGTCACCGACGCACTCGAACTGAGTGCCGGCAATCGCCCTGCGGGCCAGCGAATTCTTCACGACTCGCACGTAGACGCCGGCATCGCGCGCCTTGGCGCGAAATGCCGTCAACTGCGTTACCGTCAGGCCGCGATACTCCGAGACGACCACGGAATGTGCTGTCGCAGCAACCGCGTTCACCTCAGCGACCAACGCCTTCTTGTCATCAAGTCTGAGCGCCATGTTTCCTCCTGGCGTGAAGAGCATTGAACACTCGAACGCGCTTCCAGCACATTCGTCCAAGCCGGCG
Organism: Steroidobacter denitrificans; assembly: GCA_040395055.1. Classification (GTDB taxonomy): domain Bacteria; phylum Pseudomonadota; class Gammaproteobacteria; order Steroidobacterales; family Steroidobacteraceae; genus Steroidobacter; species Steroidobacter denitrificans_A. The sequence continues at coordinate 2,661 of JBEBRC010000166.1, read as the reverse complement.
ACGTGTCAATGTCGCCAGCCCCGTGACGGCGCCCTTCAGCCGGATCCGTTCGCGCCGCAGCGCTTTGGAGTTCCGATTCGGGTAACACCATCTGCGCAGGCATGCATTAAGGGCTCGCGCCCGCCTGCGGTCTTCGATGATGACCGGTTCGAGAATCCGCGCCTGGCAATCGCCCTGCGCTTTCCCAACCGGCCCTGCATCAACCAAAAAAACCAATCAAATACCATCCGAGCGCAGCGGCCGGATTTCAGCCACTGCACTGAAGCCGTACGCTCTTACAGCGACAGGCTCGACTGTTCCACCGTAACGCCCGGGCCCATCGTCGAGGAGACCCAGATCTTCCTCAGATAGATGCCCTTGGCCGCCGCCGGCTTGGCCTTCACCAGATCCTGCAACAGCGCCTGCAGATTCTCCTTGAGCAGCGGCGCATCGAAATCGGCCTTGCCGATCGTGCAATGAATGACCCCGCCCTTGTCGGAGCGGTAGCGAACCTGACCCGCCTTGGCATTCTTGACCGCCTCGACCACGTTCGGCGTGACGGTGCCGACCTTGGGATTCGGCATCAATCCGCGCGGACCCAGAATCTGGCCCAGCTGGCCAACGATACGCATGGCATCGGGACTGGCCACCACGACGTCGAAATTCATCTCGCCGGCTTTCACCTTCTCGGCCAGATCTTCCAGGCCGACGATGTCCGCACCCGCCTCGCGAGCCGCATCCTGGTTCTTGCCGGAGGTAAACACCGCCACTCGCACTTCCTTGCCGATGCCGTTGGGCATGACGGTGGAACCGCGCACCTGCTGATCGGACTTGGTGGCATCGATACCGAGGTTGACCGAGACGTCCACGGACTCACGGAACTTCGCCTTGGCGAATTCCTTGACCAGCGCAATCGCCTCGTCGATCGAATACTGCTTGCCAGGCTGGATCTTTTCCGACCAGGCTTTCATACGTTTGGCTACGAATGACATGTCACACGCCCTCCACGTCAACGCCCATGCTGCGCGCGCTGCCCGCAATGGTGCGCACGGCCGACTCCAGGTCCGCAGCAGTCAGATCCGGCTGCTTGAGCTTGGCGATCTCCTCCAGCTGCTGGCGGTTGATGCGCCCGACCTTGGCGGTATTGGGTGCGCCGCTGCCCTTGGGAATGCCCAGCGACTTGCGAATCAACACTGCCGCCGGAGGCGTCTTGAGAATGAACGTGAAGCTGCGATCGCTGTAGACCGTGATCACGACCGGCGTTGGCAGGCCCTTCTCCAGGCTCTGCGTCTGCGCATTGAACGCTTTGCAGAATTCCATGATGTTCACGCCCTGCTGGCCCAGGGCTGGACCGACCGGGGGGCTCGGGTTCGCCTGGCCTGCAGGGATCTGCAGCTTGATGTAGCCAGTAACTTTCTTGGCCATTAGTTTCTCCGGGTACAGACGCCGCCTGGTGGCGGCTCCCCATCAGTTCGAGAAGCGGTTAGCGGTGGCGGTCGACGATGAACAGCGGCAGCGCGGCAACGCCGCATGCCATGACTCAATACCGACCGATGCCGTCGTCAAGCCTTCTCTACTTGACTGAAATCCAACTCTACGGGCGTCGAGCGCCCCAGAATCTGCACTGCGACCTGCAGCCGATTCTTCTCATAATTCACTGATTCGACGACGCCATTGAAATCGTTGAACGGGCCATCGGTGACGCGCACGACTTCGCCGGGTTCGAACAGAACCTTCGGCTTGGGCTTGTCGACGCCCTCCTCGACACGGCGCAGGATGCCCATCGCCTCCTTCTCCGTGATCGGCGCCGGCTTCTCCGGCGTGCCGCCGATGAATCCCAGCACCTTCGGCACTTCCTTGACCAGGTGCCAGGTTTCCTCGTCCATCTCCATCTGCACCAGGACATATCCAGGGAAGAACTTGCGGTCGCTCTTGCGCTTCTGTCCGTCGCGCATTTCGACGACTTCTTCCGTCGGCACCAGGATCTCGCCGAATCGCTCCTGCAGCCCCTGCAGCTTGATGCGGTCCTTCAACGCCTCGGCCACCCGATGCTCGAAGTTCGAATAGGCATGCACCACGTACCATCGCAAAGCCATCTTCAACCTCCGCGCCCGAGCAGCCAGCGAGTCAGGACGCCGAGCAGCGAATCCAGCCCCCAGAAGAACAGTCCCAACGCCAGGATCATTACCAGCACCACGATCGTTACCTGCATCGTCTCCTGCCGGCCGGGCCAGACGACCTTGCGCAGTTCTATGCGCGAACTTTGCACGAAGGCGGCAAAATCCTTGCCCTGGTGGGACTGCAGGCCCACCAATGCGCCGACGACGAATCCGCCCAGCACCAGGATCCAGCGCAACCAGATGGGCTGCGCCGCCAGCAGATAGAAAGCCGCGATGCCGGCTACCGCAATGGCGGCGCCAGCGATGAGCTTCGCCGTGTCCAGCGCCGTTGCGCTATGTTGTGCCTGTTCGGTCATGTATCACTTATGCGCGGAGCCGGGCGCCGCGCTTGCTTACGCGAAACCCGGCGCTCGCGCGCCACGGCATCGCCGCTGCTTTATGCACAATGCCGGACCCTGAATCAGGACCCGGCATTGTGCGTGGTCGTGGCAGGCCAGGAGGGAATCGAACCCCCAACCTGCGGTTTTGGAGACCGCCGCTCTGCCAATTGAGCTACTGGCCT
>JBEBRC010000165.1:0-7990 GCA_040395055.1 Steroidobacter denitrificans | reverse complement strand
CGGTGGCGCGATTGATCGATGAAATGCTCATGTCAGCGCGTGCCACGGTGCACCTGCTGTTGCACGTCGCCGTGCCATTCGCCATCGCGTGGCTGTTTTTTCGCACTCGCTGGCGGCGCGCGTGGATGATCATGGTTGCCACCATGGCCATCGATCTGGATCACTTGCTCGCCGATCCGCTGTACGATCCGAATCGATGCAGTATCGGATTCCATCCGCTGCATACTTGGCCTGCGATGGCGCTCTTTATTGTGCTGAGCGTCCTGCCTCGCACGCGATTGATCGGCATTGGACTGTTGATCCACATGGCCCTGGACGCTTTCGATTGCGCGTGGATGCGCTGGTAGCGGGCCTCATGCCGCAAGGGTTTTGAATGTCTCCAGGGGTCGCGCTGCGACGCCCAGATCGCGCCATCTTCCCGGGTGGCAGGTGAACAGCAATATCTGGTGTCTGGTCGCCGCATCGAAGAGCACGCGCTTCATCTGCGTCAAGCGTGTGTCGTCGCTGTGCACCAGGGCGTCGTCCAGGATGATCAGGGTCGGGCGGCCAGCTTCCCTGAGCAGGTCGGCGTATGCGAGACGGCTGATGACGCCCATCTGCTCACGGGCACCGAAGCTCAGGGTCTCGAAGGCACCCGATTCGGTGCCATGTCCGTTGCCGCGCGTCAGCGGGCCGGGAGAGAGATTCTCGTCGATCTCCAGCCTGGCTTGAGGGAACAGCAGTTGCAGATAGCGATTCAGGTGCTTCTGTAGCGGCGCCTGGAGCCGGCGGGTGAGGGCACGCCGTTTTTCTCGAAGCAGATTCAGCAGATAATCCAGCGCCAGCGCACGCCGCTTCAATTCGACGATGCGCCGCTCGGCCTGCAGGTGGTCGCGCATCAATTCTGCGCGGCGTTCCTCCAAGCCCTGCGCGCCGGCGGATTGCAAGGCCGCGTCGAGTTGCATCAGCCGCTCACGACGGTCGTTGAAGCTTTTTTCATATTGCTTGGCGCTGCCGCCAAAGCGCTCGACATCTTGTTTCAGGATATCGGGCCGGGCCTCGGCAACTTGTGCGGACAGGGTGGCGATCCGCTCATTCAGTGCCGCTTGTTCGGCGCGAGCGTCGGTCAGGCTGGCGTTGGCGCTGGCGAGCCGCTGGACACGATCGGGTGCGTTGATCAGGGCTTGGGCATTTTCCAGTTCGCGCATGGCTGCCTGCAGGGCGTTGTGCGCCTTGCTGGCGGCGATTTGCGCGCTGCCCAGGCTTTCATTGACGCCTGCCAGCGCTTGCCGGGCATCATCTTCCGCGGCTTCGGCCTGGGCCACCGTTGGCTGGGCGGCGACGCCGTCCGGCGACGGTGGCAGTTGCTGCAGGGCCTGCCGGATTTCGTCGATGCGTACCCGCTTTACGGCCAGTTCGGCGCGTAGCGCCTCGATGCCGCGTGGCGCGAGCGTCTTGAGGGTGGCGTTTGCCGCTTTGATGTCGGATTGTTGCCGAGCGTGGGTTTGATGACGTTGCTCTGCAGCCTCCAGCGAGGGCAGGCCCAGTCGTTGCAGCAACGCGGTGTGCCGGTCCGAGAGCTCGATCTCCTGCTGCTTGAGCTGGGCGAGGTCGGCGCCGCCAGGGGATATCTCAAGCTTGCCGAAATCTGGCAGGATTATCGTCGTTGACTGCACCAGCAAGCGTTCGCCCGCGCCGTTGATGGATTCGCCGGCGATTTGCATGTGGCATCCATCATCCAGCGCGAAGTGCAGCCGGGTCGCTGCCGCCTGTTGCTGGATGCGTAGTTCGCGCAGTTGCTGATCCTGGCGTCGCAGCGTGTCGATGTCCTCGTGCGCGACGGCGGAGGCGGCCGCGAGCGCTTGCAGTTCCAGCAAAGCGGCTCGTTCGGACTCGGCGTTGGCCAAGGTGTCGGCGAAGCTTGCCGCCTGGCTCTGCAGGACTTCGAGCTCGCGGGCATGGTTGCGCCGCGTGTCTTCCTGTCGTGCGAGGCGCAATTGGCCTCGTGCTGTCTCGGCGTGCCGTGTCGCCTGTTCATGGTTCGACTGCCATGATCCCACGAGTGTCTGTGCGCCCGAGTGTTCTGCCTGGGCAGTCTCCAGCGCGCCAATGCGCCGGGCCACCTCTTGATCCTGCCTGGCGAACGCCTCCAGTTGTTCGCGAAACAAGACGATCCTTTCCTCGACCTGCTTGAGGCGCTGCCTCTGTGCATCCAGCGTCAGTTCAATATGCTCGATTTCCTGCAATGCCGTCACGGCTGCCCGTTCTTGCTCGCGCAGGCTCTCCCAGGGCTTCTGCGCTTCGTCGGTGGCCTGCTCCTGGCGCAGTGCCGCCAAGGTGTCGACGTTCTGGCGGTACGCTGCGATGTGCGCATCGAGTCGTTCGATCTCCTGCTCAAGCTGCGCCTGCAACTTTATGGCCTCGCCATAGGGACCGCGAGGCACGCCTGTGGTCGCGGTCAACAGTTCGTTTCTGGAGCCCTCGATCGCCGCCAGCACTTGATCGCCGCTGCTGCTCGCGACTTCGCCCAAGGAATCCTTCAATGCCGTGCGCAGGTGATCGGTGGCGTGCGCCACCGAGTCCTTGATGTCATGGGCAGTGCCTTGCGCGATCCATAGCAATCCTGGAATGCCCCAGTGCTCGGCCTTGCTGGCACCCTTGGCAGCATGCTGGAAGCCCAGCAGCGAGGCGAGGTGGTCCTCCGCATCGGCACCGTCGAAGCGCTGGGTGCCTGCCTGCAGCTCGCAGCGCTTCTTGCCCAGGAAGCTTTTCATGAGCGTGTGGTGCGTGCCGGCGATCGCGAATTCCAGCTCGACGGTAGGCGAGGCGGACGAATCGCCCCATGGGCGCAGATCCTCGACACTGCCGGAACGATACCGCTCGAAGAAAGCGGCTCGAATCGCAGTGACCACGGTGCTTTTACCCGCCTCGTTGGCGCCAGTGAACAGGTTCAGGCCAGGTTGAAGATCCTGGATCTCGATCGGCTCCCGGAATTGCTTGAGCCGCTCGATGCGAATTCGGGAGAGCCTCATCTGGCGCTGTCCGTTTCGGCGCCCGCGCGCCGGTCATTCAGAACGCCCGCGAGCAGGCTGAGGGCGTCGCGGGCAGTCTGGGCGTCGGGACCTTCCTGGGCGGCGCGCAAGTCGTCGATGACGTCGCCCAGATAACCGTCGGCCTTCAGGGCGTCGATGTCTTGCGGCGTCGGATCGAGTTGCAGTGCGGACAGGTCGGCCAATACGCCGCGGGCCTTGCCGCGCGCTTGCTCGAGTGCATCGTGCAGCGCCCGATGTCCGGCCAGGTCGATTCTGCCCGACACACTCACTTGCACGACATCCGTGGCGCCGAAGCCGGCTATCTGTTGCAGGGCCTGATCGAGATCGCTGGGCACCTGCAGCGTGAGTGAGTACGAATGCCAGCGGTAGTGGCCGCTGGCCAGGGCTTGCACCGATGGCGCCTGGCCGGGTCCGGCAAGTTCCACCAGCAGTGCCTGGCCCGAGTCGTTTCTTTTGAAACGATCGGTTTCGGGTGTGCCGCTGTACCAGGTGCGGGCATCGATTTGTCTGGCGCCATGCCAGTCGCCGAGGGCGAGATAGTCCAGACGCGCTTGTTCCGCGCGCCCGGCTGCGATGGGATTCGGTGAATCGATCTCTTCGGCCAGGATGCCCTGCACGCAGCCATGCGCCAAGCCGATGCGCGCCATCGCAGGCGGGGTGTCGGCGGTGGCGAACCACTCGGTCAGATCCGCATAGGTATGGCGCTGGGTGAGCGGGGCGGGTAGTACGACGGCGCCGATCGACTCCAGGAGCAGTGGCTGCGGTTGCAGGCAGATATGTACATTGGCGGGAAACGCCTTCAGGCGGGCCGCGTGCGTCCAGACGGATTCGGCCAGACTCGCGTCATGATTGCCAGGGATCAGTACCCAGGGTCCCGCGAATCCCGCCATGGCATTGGCCAGGCGGTGAATGGTGCGGCCGGCGACAGTCTGCGTCTCGAATACATCGCCCGCCACCAGCACCAGGTCGACATGATGCTGCGTGGCCAAGGCGGCGAGCCGCTCGACGGTCTTGAATCGTGCCTCGGCGAGCAGTGCGGCTTCATCGGGTGCGAATTGGCCGAAGAGCTTGCCGATCTGCCAGTCGGCGGTATGGAGGAGCTTGAGCAATCGAACGCCACGCTGGGTTGTACTAGTGCCGCCTCATTACACGGCAGTGCGAGGGCTTGTTCAAGAGGCAGTCCGCGCCAGGTCCCGCTCGCAGCCTGCGACCGTCGAAAACGAACGTTTCGTGCTCCATGCGAGACTCGCAGCCGAGCGTGGCTGCTGACATAATGATAGGCGATTTGTGTTGCGCGCAACAGGAGGATGTTGGTGGACACGGCAATCGAGCGCTTCAGTTTTGATGCAGATCCTGCCGCACTGAGCGACCTCGCGCTGCGCCTGCGGCGAGTAATCTGGCCTGATGAGGTCCGTGCCGAGCCATGGCGCTATGGTCCACCGCTCTCCTACATGCAGGGCTTCGTCCAATATTGGCTGGAGCGATATGATTGGCGTTCGCATGAGGCGCACCTGAACTCGTTTCCCCAATTCGTTACGCAGATCGGCGAACACCGAATCCATTTCATCCATCAAGCCGGTCATGGACCCGCGCCGCTGCCGCTGGTACTCACGCACGGCTGGCCTGGAAGTATCGTCGAGATGCTGAAGATCATTCCGTTGCTCACCGATCCTGGCGCACATGGCGGCGATCCGGCTGATGCATTCACGGTGATCGCGCCGTCGATTCCAGGTTATGGCTTTTCCAGCCGCCCGCAGCAGCGCGGCACGAGTGTCTTCGCCGTGGCCGATATCTGGGCGAAGCTCATGACGCGACTGAACTACCCGACATTTGGCGTTCAAGGCGGCGACTGGGGGTCGTGGATCAGTGCCGCGACCGCCCTTGGATACCCTGAGCGGGTGCTCGGTCTGCATCTCAACTATCTCTCGACACGTTTCAGGCCGGCGATGGGCGCGGACGATCCAGCTCTTACGCAGGAAGAAGAGGCGTATCTGGCGCGGGCCGCCAAATGGGCGGAGGCCGAGGGCGCCTACCTGGCTATCCAGGGAACCAAACCGCTGAGCCTGGCCTACGCACTGACGGATTCCCCTGTGGGACTGGCGGCCTGGTACGTCGAGAAATTTCGCAGCTGGAGCGATTGCGAATCGGAGCCGGATGAAGCCCTGACCAAGGATGAGATGATCACCGACATCATGCTGTACTGGCTGACCGGCACTGCCCACTCGGCGATGCGCTTCTATAGCGAATCCAGGGAGCATCCACTGCACCTTGCAGCCGGGCAGAGAGTAGAGCCTCCCTGCGGCATCGTTCATTTGCCGAAGGAACTCCCGATGCCGCCGCGCAGCTGGGCCGAGCGGGCGTTCAATGTCGTTCATTGGTCCAGTCTGCCACGCGGCGGTCACTTCGCAGCGTGGGAAGTGCCGGAGCTTCTTGCCCAGGATATCCGTGCCTTCTTTCGGCCGCTGCGTACAGCCTTGGCATCTTGAGCGGCTGGCGACATGAATGAAATATGCCTGTCGCAGCGTGTCGCTGGAGAAGCACCATGAGTCGGCTTTCGGTCCTCCTGACTCGGCGCTGGCCCCGTGCGGTCGAGGAAGTGCTCGCCAGGACTTACGACTTGTCCCGCAATCACGAGGATCGCGCGCTGAGTGCCGGCGCGATCGCCGCCGCGTTGCGCGATTTCGACTTCGTGTGTCCGACGGTGACCGATCGGATCGATGCCGAGGTGCTCGCTGGCGGGCCGATACGGGCCAGGGCACTGTGCAACTTCGGCGCCGGCGTCGGTCACATCGATCTCGAGGCGTGCGCGTCAGCCGGCCTGGTCGTCACCAACACCCCCGATGTGCTCACCGACGACACCGCCGATCTGGCCATGATGCTGGCCTTGATGTGCGCGCGCCGGGCGGGCGAAGGAGAGCGGCTGGTGCGCGCCGATCGCTGGCCGGGTTGGTCGCCGACTCATCTGTTGGGTACTCGCCTTTCCGGCAAGACGATCGGGATCGTGGGATTCGGGCGGATCGGTCGTGCCACGGCGCAGCGTGCGCATTGCGGCTTCGGCATGAGCGTCATCTATGCCTCGCGCCATCGTGCGCCGTCGATCATCGAGCAGGAATTGGCTGCCCGGCACCTCGCCCTGGACCAATTGTTCGCCGAGGCGGATGTCATTTCGATTCATGTCCCTGGCGGACAATCAAACCGTCATTTGGTCGATGCTCGCCGCCTGTCGTTGATGAAAAGATCGGCGATCCTGGTCAACACCGCGCGCGGCGAGGTGGTCGATGAGGAAGCGCTGATCGCGGCGCTGACGCGTGGCGACATCGCGGCCGCAGGTCTGGATGTATATCAACACGAACCCCACCTCCCGGCGGCACTGCGCAGCCTGGAAAATGCGGTGCTTTTGCCGCACCTCGGCAGCGCGACCGATGAGACGCGCGTGGCCATGGGCTTGCGTGTCGTCGCCAACCTGGATGCGATCGTCGCTGGCCAAACCCCACCTGACCGGGTCGCATGAGCAGGCTCGAACCAGGCGCCCGGCTTCCGGCAAGCTTCGAGAGTGCGACATCGCCCTCAGTGGCGTGCGATGCCCTGCTCATGGACGTCATTCGCCGGTTGCGCGGCGAGCTCGCGCGGCCGATCGCGGTCGGATTGTGCGGGCCTCAAGGCAGCGGCAAGTCGACCATGGCAGCGCGGCTGGCGCTTGCATTGACCCGCGACGGATGTCCCACCGCGGTCCTGGCGCTCGACGATTTCTATCTTCGCCGCGGCGAGCGAATCGAACTGTCGCGAGCGGTGCATCCCTTGCTCCTGACGCGGGGCGTGCCGGGGACGCACGACCTTGGCCTGCTGCGTGCCAGCCTGGCAGGCATGCTCGCTGGCAATGCCAGAGCGCCGATCATGCTCCCCGTTTTCGACAAGGCTCGTGATGATCGAGCTGCAGAAAGCGAGTGGACCCGTGTACAGCGCCCGATCGAGGTGGTTATCGTCGAGGGATGGTGCGTCGGCGCTCGGCCTCAGTCGCCGGGCGATCTGGTGCAACCGCTGAACGACCTGGAGCGCGAAGAAGATCGCGACGGACGTTGGCGGCACTATGTCAACGACCAGCTTGCAGGGGGATATGGCAATTTGTTCGCACGCCTGGACTTGCGCCTGCTGCTGCGCGCGCCATCGTTCGAGGTCATCCAGGACTGGCGTGCCGAGCAGGAGGCCGGCCTCGATCGCTCATCTCGCGACGCGCTGGCGCCCATGGACGCGCATGTGCTGCGGCGCTTCATTTCGCACTTCGAACGCTTGACCCGATGGATGCATCGTGACGAGCCCGCCGATCTGGTGATCGAGTTGGATGACGGACGCATTCCGCGCCAATGCCGGGTTGGACGGGGTCATTCACATATGGGAAATGCGCTCTAGCAACAGCCTGGCGCATCCAGTCTTGCGGCAGGCCGGGACAGCGCGGCGCGTCCTCCCTTTCGTCACCGCCTATCGGGATATCGATGCTCTGGCCGCGTGGGTACGGCGACCTGTTGTGCAGCAGGCATCCATTTCACACGCGCAGCAGTGAAAGAAATCCCTCTCGTGCCTGGTCAGGAGCGGAACATTCTGCGCGTGCGCGACGTCGGCTTGATGAATCGCTCGAAAGGAGGTGTATGCCATGCCTATTTGCGAAGTTTGCGGCAACGACTATGACAAGGCGTTCAGCATCATCAAAGCCGATCGTACCTATACGTTTGACAGCTTCGAATGTGCAATTCATGCGCTCGCCCCGCGCTGCACGCATTGCGGATGCAGCATCGTGGGGCACGGGATGGAGGCAAATGACCAATTCTATTGCTGTGCTCATTGCGCCCATCAGAACGGTGAAACGCAGCTGAAAGATCGTGTACAGGCACAGCCTGCAATGTAGCCGTGCCGCACGGAATCGTCGGGCTGTCGCGGCGGAGTCGATTCAGCCGGATCGTCGC
>JBEBRC010000164.1:0-8016 GCA_040395055.1 Steroidobacter denitrificans | reverse complement strand
CGGTGGCCGCGTGTTCTTCTTTGGTTCGCGGGACGAAGTGCTGACCCGCATCATAGAACGCGCCCGGCGCGACTACCCGAATGTTCATATCGATGTGCTTTCCCCGCCGTACGGTAAATGGACAAGCTTGCAGAATGAACAGATGCTGACAAAGATCTCGGAGGCACGACCGGATGTACTGTGGGTGGGCATGACGGCGCCGAAGCAGGAAAAATGGGTGCACCGCAACGCGCCCTATCTCGATATTCCCGTTGTCGGCTCGATCGGGGCTGTGTTCGATTTCTACGCTGGAACCGTGCAGCGGGCGCCGCAATGGATCTGCGATGCGGGACTTGAGTGGTTGTATCGACTGGTGCGCGAACCGCAGCGCCTGTGGCGACGGACCTTGCTGTCCGGGCCGGCCTTCTTCTGGCTGGTGGCGCGCGAGCGCCTCCTGATCACCCGGCGCAAATGGGGTCGTACATAACAAAGGCGGGTTTTGACGCCAATCCTGGCCGAGTTTAGTGGAGAAGCACCCGGCGGCAACATGAATGCAACACGCAACCCCTAGGGTGTCGCGATTCATTCATATTCGAGACATTTTCGATGAACGCACCTGCGAGCACCGTGTCGTCGTTTCGTCGGCCTGCGATGACGCTGTTACTCGCGCTGATCGGCGCCGCCGCGCTTGCCTGGCTGTTTCGAGACGGCCTGTCGGAGATGGCGAAGGTCTGGTTTACCACCGAGGAATTCAGCCACGGGGTATTGATTCCAGCGATCGCCCTGTTTCTCGCCTGGCAGAAGAGATACGTTCTCAGGCAGATCGAACTTCGCCCTTCATGGCTCGGCGCGGTCGTTGTCGCAGTCGCCTTGTTGTTGAATCTGTTGGGGCAGCTGGCGTCCGTATTCGTGCTGCAGCAGTACGCATTCGTATTGGCGATCTACGGCCTGGTGGCGGCCTTCGCCGGATTGGCCGCGCTGCGTGTACTCTGGGCGCCGCTGCTGGTACTGCTGTTCATGGTGCCGCTGCCGAACTTCCTTTTGAATAACTTCTCCGCGAACCTGCAACTGATTTCCTCGGAGATCGGCGTCTGGTTCATCCGGCTGTTCGGCATCAGTGTGTTCGTGGAAGGTAATGTCATCGACCTGGGCGTGTACAAGCTGCAGGTGGCGGAAGCCTGCGATGGACTGCGTTATCTGTTCCCGCTCATGACTCTGGGCTTCATCATGGCCTACATGTTCAAGGTCTCGATGTGGAAGCGTGTGCTGCTGTTCCTGTCGACGATTCCGGTGACGATCCTGATGAACAGCTTTCGGATCGGCACCATCGGCGTGATGGTCGAGTACTGGGGCATCGGGATGGCGGAAGGGTTCCTGCACGACTTCCAGGGCTGGGCGGTATTCATGACCAGTGCGGCGCTGCTGCTGGCGGAAATGATGGTGTTGGCGCGCATCGGCCGGAATGGTCGGCCGTGGCGCGAGGTGTTCGGCCTGGATGCCGAGGCGGCGCCGGATACCGCCCGGCGAACGGGTGCTCTGGCTGCGGCGGCGGGTATGGCCCCTGCGCCTTTCATCGCCAGCACCGTGATCCTGGCAGGATTCGTGGTGGGGGTGGTGTTGATACCCGAGCGCGTCGAGGCGGTGCCGCAGCGCGAGTCATTCTTCAGCTTTCCCACCAAGGTGGAAACCTGGGACGGCCGGCGCGACGTCATGGAGCAGATCTACCTGGATGTGCTCAAACTCGATGACTATGTCATGGCGGACTATTTCCGCGGCGACAAGGAACTGGTGAATTTCTACGTTGCCTGGTACGACTCGCAGCGTGCAGGACAGTCGGCACACTCGCCCAGGTCATGCCTGCCGGGCGGCGGATGGCGCATTTCAGAGCTGACCCAGGTGGAGATCCCGGGTGTGCAGGTCGGTAATGCACTGCTGCGCGCCAATCGGGTGCAGATCGAACTTGGCAACCAGAGGCAGCTGGTCTATTACTGGTTCCAGCAGCGCGGCCGAGTGATCACCAATGAATACCTGGTGAAATGGTATTTGTTCTGGGATTCCCTCACGCGCCAGCGTACCGATGGCGCGCTGGTGCGCCTGGTGACACCGCTGCAGATCGGCGAGTCGTCGCAGGTGGCGGATCAGCGGTTGGCGGAGTTCGCCGGTGACGTCGCCTCGAAGCTGCAGCGCTACATACCCGACTGAGAGATCCGCCATGGATCCGATGCTGGGCTTCCTGCTCGCCATGAGCGTCACCATGGCGCTCATACCACCGCTGATACAGGCGGCTGCCCGCTTCGATTTCCTGGACGTGCCCGGGCACCGCAAGGTACATACGACGCCGGTGCCGCGCGTCGGCGGCATCGCCATGGCGGCGGGGTTGTTGCTGGCGCTGGCGCTGTCGGGCGAATTCGCCCAGCCGATGCCGGCTTATCTTGCAGGCGTGCTGGTGTTGCTGGTCTTTGGCGTGTGGGACGACCGTGTGACGCTGGGTGCCGGCGCGAAGCTCGTCGGCCAGGTCCTGGCGGCGCTGATCGTGATGATCTGGGGCGATGTCATCATCAGCACCGCCACCATGTCGCAGCGCCTTGACCTGCCGCTTTGGATTGCCTGGCCACTCACCTTTGTCTTTCTGCTGGGCGTCACCAATGCCATCAACCTGGCGGATGGCCTCGATGGACTGGCCGGCGGCACGACCTTGCTCTCCTTGTCGGCACTTGCCCTGCTGGGCTTCACGGCGGGCGTGCCGTTCGTCGGCGGCGTCGCGGTAGTGATCATCGGCGCCATCCTCGGATTCCTGCGCTTCAACACCCATCCCGCGCGCGTCTTCATGGGCGACGGCGGCAGCCAGATCCTGGGCTTTTCCGCGGCGGTACTGGCCGTGGTGCTGACGCAGGATCCGGCGACGCCGCTGTCTTCCGCCTTGCCCCTGCTGCTGCTGGGGCTACCGATCATCGACACCCTCATGGTGATGGTGCAGCGAGTCGTCGAGGGCCGCTCGCCGTTCTCCGCCGATCGCAACCACATTCATCATCGGCTGCTGGCGCTGGGCTTCGATCACCACGAAGCGGTGATGCTGATCTACCTGGTGCAGGCGGGCTTGTTCGTGACGGCCTGGTTTGTGCGCTACGAATCCGATCTGACCATCCTGGCTGTGTTCGTCGTGGTGGCGATCATGGCGATCGGCCTGCTGCAGATCGCTGCCCGCAGCGGTTGGCGATTGCGCAGCGGCAGGCAGGAAGTGGCGCAACGCTCGCGCCTGCGCCGCGCCGTGCACTGGTTGCGCCGGCCCGCTCACGTGCCGCGCTGGTCGATCATGGTCATTGCCGCGGCGGTCGCGGTGTATTTTCTCGCGGTGACGCTGGTATGCCCGAGTCCGAGCGTCGATGTGCGTCTGATGGCGGCGGTACTGGCCATTGCGCTGGGTGCGACCCTGGTGTGGCGCTGGCATGCCATCGAGGCCCATTGGATCGACAAGGCGGCGTTGTACGTGGCCGCGGTGATGGCGGTGTATTTCGATCGCCAGGTGCCGACGATGCTGGAGCAGCACGATGCGCTGCAGATCGTGTTGTTCGGCGCGCTGGGTGTAGCCGTCATGCTGCGATTTCGCCTCGCCAGCGACCGGCGTTTCCGGATCACCCCACTGGACCTGCTGGTCGTTTTCGCCGCGGTCGCCATTCCGAACCTGCCCGGATCGATCGCGACCTCGAGCAGTCTGGCGGAGTCGATCATCAAGTTGATCATTCTGTTGTACGCAATTGAAACATTGTTTGGCGCCGCGGCGCGCTGGTGGCGTATTCCCAGCCTTGCCGCATTCGTGTTCCTGGCGGTCTGCGCCTTGCGCGGTGCGTTCTGAAACAGCCCCGTCACACAATCGTCAAAGAGTACGCATACGATCGTAAATGAATCCAGGCGGCCATCGTCTGGCCTCTTGCCTCCCGCCACGAGCAATGTCAGCGGCTGGGCATGATCCATCATCACGATCAGGTACTTCGATGAACAAGGTATGGAGTCGCGCAGCGGCGTTCGCGGTACTGGCCATGCTGCTGGCGGGTTGCGGCGGGGCCGAGGATCGCAAGGCGCGCTATGTCGAGAAGGGACAGGAATATTTCACGGAACGAAATTATGACAAGGCCGGGGTGGAGTTTCGTAATGCGCTGCAGATCGACCCCACCGATGCCGACGCGCGCTACCAGCTCGGCCGGGTGTCCGAGAAGCTGAAGAACCCGCGCGAAGCCGTGGGTCATTACCAGGCCGCCATCGACGCCGATCCCAATCATCTGCTGGCGCGCGCGGCATTGGGCCGATTGTTTCTGCTGGGTGGCCTGACGGACAGAGCGCAGGAGATCATCCAGCCTGGATTGGTGCAGGAGCAGCATGCCCAACTGCTGACCGTGCGCGGCGGCGCGCGCGCGCAGCTGGGCAATACCGAGGGTGCGTTCGAAGACGCCGAAGCGGCGGTGAACGCCGCGCCGGACGATGAGTACGCGATCGCGCTGCTGGCCTCGCTGTATCGTCAAAGTGCGCGCAGCGACAAGGCCATCGAAGTCGTGCGTGCCGGGCTGGAGAAATTGCCCGACAGCGTCGACCTGCATGTGGTGCTGGCCGACCTGGAATTGGCGCATGAACGCCACGATGAGGCCGAGGCGCAGCTGCGCAAGGTCATCGAGCTGCAGCCGGAAGAACTGACGCACCGCTATCGCCTGGCGCGTTTCTATCTGATGACCAAGAATGTGCCGGCCGCGGAGCGCAGCATGCGCGAGGCCATCGAGGCGGAACCCGACAGCGTCGAAGCCAAGGTTGCCCTGGTCGAAATGCTGGCGGTCCACAAGGGGGCACAGGAGGCGGAAGTACAGCTCAAGACTTTTGCCGGGCAGGAGAAGGACGGCGCGAAAATGACATTGGCGCTGGCGCAGTTCCATGAACAGAACAACGACCCGGATGCCGCCGAATCGCTGTATCGGAAAGTTATCGAGACGCTGAAACTGCGTCCGGATGGCTTGACCGCGCGCAGCCGGCTGGCAGCCTCGATGTTGCGCAGGAATGAAGTGGATGCAGCGGGCAAGCTCATCGACGAAGTGCTCAATGAGAATGCGCGTGACAACGACGCCCTGATCCTGCGTGGCAATATGGCGCTGGCGCGTGGTGATGCGCCGGCGGCGATCACGGATCTGCGCGCCGTGCTGCGCGATCAGCCGAACTCGATCCCGGTCCTGCGCGCCCTGGCGCGCGCCCACTTGGGCAACAATGAAGTCGCACTGGCCGAGGAAACCCTGCAGGCCGCCGCCCAGGCCAATCCGACCGACGTGGCGGTGCGCATGGATCTGGCGCAGCTGTTGCTGCAGTCCGGGCGGGCCCAGCAGGCGCGTCCGATCCTGGAGCAGGTCCTGGTCCAGGCGCCGACGAATGTCGCGGCGGCGGAGGCGCTGTTCAAGCTCCAGATGTCGTTGAGTGACACCGCGGGCGCGCGCGTGACGGCGCAGAACATCAAGCAGGCGCGGCCGGACCTGCCGCTGGGCGATCACCTGCAAGGCGTTCTCGAGGAATCGCAACAGAAGCTCGACGCGGCCATCGAGGCCTATGAGCGGGCGTTGCAGATCCAGCCCGCTGCGGCCGAGCCCCTGGCGGCGCTGGTGCGCATCGATCTTGCGCGCAAGCGGCCGGAACAGGCCACGGCGCGACTCGACAAGATACTCGCCGAGTTGCCAGAACATACCGTGGCGCACAATCTGAAAGGCGAGTTGCTGACCTCGCGCGGCGAGACCGCCGCGGCGCTCGAATCCTTCGATGCATCGATCAGGATCGCGCCGCAATGGTGGATACCGTATCGCGGCCGGGCGCTCGCCCGGCTTGGCGATCAGCGCAACCCGGAAGCCAAGCGCATGGAGGATGCCATCCAGTCCCTGGAGCAGGGGCTGTCGGTCACGGGTGCTGCCTCGATCGGAACGGAACTGGCGGCGCTCTATGAGCGCGCCGAAAGACCGGAAGATGCGATCCGTGTCTATGAGCAGATGGTCAGCAGCGAACCGAATGGGCTGGTCGCGGCCAACAATCTGGCCATGCTGCTGGTGACCTATCGCTCGGATCAAGCCAGTCTCGATCGCGCACAGCAACTCACCGACAAGCTGGCCAATGTGAGCGAGCCTGCGGTGTTGAATACACGCGGCTGGGTCAAGTTCAAGCGCGGCGAGTATCAGGAAGCGTTGGCCTTGCTGCAGCAGGCAGTGGAGAAATCGCCGGATTCCCCTGTGATGCGTTATCACTTAGGAATGACGCAGATGCGTTTGGGCGATCATGACGCCGCACGTTCGAACCTCGAGCAGGCCGTGGCCTCTCCCAGATCATTTCATGGCGTCCAGGATGCGCGCAGTGCGCTCGATGAAATGAAGAGGGCAGGGTAGCGCCGGAGGCGCGGCGCGGTTCAGTGCCGCATCGATGCCGGCCTGCCGATTCGCGGGCCGGCGAACTCGAATCAAATACTCAAGGTTGAAATTTCATCATGGCGCGGCCTGCGCCAAAGGGGGAGCTGTGTTCACTCGATGGATGACGATCGCGGCGACGCTGGCGACCATATGGCTGGCCGGCGCAGCCAGCGCCGCGACCGTGCTGGAGCGCACCTCTGTGGTGGGCCAGGCGCGAAGCCAGGATACGCTGCTGCCGCAGGCGATTCCTTTCGACATCGAGACGGCGGGAAGCTATACCGCGACCTTGCGCGATCTGAACACCCCGGCGCTGTTGCAATCCCTGCAAGCGATCGTCGTCCGCGACTTCCAGACGGTCGCGCAACTCGAGCTCCAGTATGCGAGCGATGCCGAGCCGGCACCGGTGATGGCGACGTTCGCCGCGACCCCGGGCCGGTATCAGATCCTGGTGATCGGGGCTCCGCGGGCGGATGAACCCGGTGGCACCTTCGGCGTGTCGGTGGCGCCGAGCGCCGGTGGAGCGCCGGTAGGTGGAGGCGCCGATTCGATTTCCGCCAACATCGGGGCACCCGAGGGCGTGTCCGTGCTGGAAGCGCAGTTCGATGTCAGTGAAGCGGGAAATTACCAGCTGACGGTGAGCGACCATGGATTCCCCGCCGCGCTGCAGATCGAGGCGATCGTGCTGCCGCAGATGGGTGGGACACCGGCGACCATTGCCCCGGGGGCGACGTCGGTGTCCTTCGCCGCGGCGGCAGGCAGCCATAAACTGCTGGTCATTGCCACGGCGGCGCAGCCCGATTCGTCGGGGCTGTACAGCGTGCGGGTGAGCGGCGGACCGTCGGTGCAGACGGTGTATCGAAGCACGAATCCCGTGGGCCTCACCCGTGCGGTCATGGAGACCGAATTGCCCGCCGCGGGGAATTACGAGCTGACGCTCACCGACTTGATCTTTCCCGTGGCACTGACTTCCTTCTCGGCGGCGCTGGTGCAGGAGGATGTCCTGCAGGGCACGGCAAACGGGGAAGGCAGCGCCTCGATCACGGCGCAGCAAGGAGCGGCGCAGCTGTTCTCATTCGCGACCTCGGCGGATGTCGGCGCCTTGGCACTGAACCTCAGGCAAGCGGGCGCGCAAACGATCGCCGCGGACGTCGTGGCAAGCGACGGCGCGGCGGATCCGGGGACACTGGAAATATACACTTACACACCGGCGCAAGCGGTTGCAGCCGGCATCTACCGCTTGCGATTGCACGACTTTCGCTTTATGTCCCCCTTGGCGGCGTTGCATGCGCTGGTCATTCAAGACGAGACGATCATCGATCGCCTCGACGGGCCGCAGAGTCGTGATCTGGTGTTGCAGGCGGGGAAGATCAAGGTCATCGTCGCGGCCCAACCGCCGATGGGGTCGGCGACAGTGCCTGGGAACGCGCTGTTCGGGATCTCGCTCGCGGCGCAAGCGGCAGGCGCGAGCGTATTCAATAGCACGCAAGGCGTCGGTGGCCTGTTTCGCACCCATGTCGTGGAGATTCCCGCCGCGGGTCGTTATGACATCACCTTGACGGATCTGGAGTTCCCGGCGCCACTGCTGACGGGCGCGCTGGCAATCACGCGCGGAACGGAG
>JBEBRC010000163.1:0-8084 GCA_040395055.1 Steroidobacter denitrificans | reverse complement strand
AAAAAATGGACCACCTGTAGGCGCTTTGTGCCTGTTGCGAGATGGATGGCAGACGTATGCTCGGCGCGACAATCGACTCTTCGCGGGGCTTGGGCCAGGTGAATCGGTTGCCAGGCAAGCGCATCCCCTCGCTGCCACGCGCCGATGCGCTTTGGTTATTCCCTCGCAGGAGGAACCATCATGTCGAGCAGTCATTCTGTCCGGTTCGCGGTTCATCGAACATTGCTGGCGAGCTCAGCCGCGGCGATGACGGTCCTGTCGGCGCACGCGCAAGAGACCATCCAGGAAGTCATCGTTACCGGTTCACGTATCCCACAACCCAATCTGACCAGTATCAGTCCCGTGACCTCGGTCGGTTCGGATCAAGTCAAGATCGAAGGCATCACTCGCGTCGAGGATCTGATCAACAATCTTCCCCAGGCTTTTGCCGACTTCGGTGGCAATCTGTCGAATGGCGCCACCGGCGCGGCGACGGTCAATCTGCGCAATTTGGGTTCGCAGCGCACCCTGGTGTTGGTCAACAGCCGGCGCCTGATGCCGGGCGATCCAACGCAAAATGGCGCGGCTTCGCCGGATTTGAATCAGATTCCTTCGGCGCTGATCGAACGTGTGGAGGTGTTGACCGGCGGCGCCTCGGCGGTCTATGGCGCGGATGCGGTGGCGGGTGTCGTCAACTTCATCATGAACGACAAGTTCGAGGGCGTGCGGCTCGATGCGCAGTACAGCATGTACCAGCACAAGAACGACAGCAATATCGCCAGGCTCGTCTCGGACAGCGGCTTCGGTCTGCCGAAGGACAATGTGACCGACGGGTACGCCAAGGACGTGACCTTCATTGCCGGCATCAATACTCCCGACGGACGGGGCAACGCGACGGTCTATGTCGGGTATCGCGATTTGGATGCGATCACCCAGGATCGGCGCGATTTCAGCGCCTGCGCCCTCGGGTCCTCGGCCGCGGGCGATCCTGCCGGCACGTTCAGCTGCGGTGGCTCAGCGACCACCGCGCCGGCGTTCTTTCAGACCTACAATCCCGCCGATCCGACGGATTTCGATCCGACCGGTGCCTTCGTGGTGGGCGCTGACAATGTCATCCGGGACTTCACGGATAGCGATCTGTACAACTTTGCCCCGGCCAACTACTACCAGCGTCCGGATGAGCGCAAGACCGCGGGACTGTTCGCGCACTATGACTTCAGTGACAAGGCGAGCATCTACACTGAGTTCATGTTCATGGACGATCGTACACTGGCCCAGGTCGCGCCCAGCGGGGCGTTCCTCGGCGGCGGCCCGGGCCAACCGCCCTTCTTTGGCCGCTACGCAGTGAACTGCAACAATCCGTTGCTGACCCCTTCGGCGCTGAGTGCGTTCTGCGGTGGCAATGCGGCGGCCCCGGATGTGTTTCTGGATATCGGCCGCCGCAACGTGGAGGGCGGCGGGCGCATCGATGACTTGCGGCACACCTCGTTTCGTGGCGTCGTGGGCATGCGCGGCGATATCGCCGAGGGCTGGACGTATGACGTCTACGGACTGTATGGCACGTCGATGCTGTCCGAGAACTTCCAGAACGATTTCTCGCGTACACGCTTGGGCAAGGCGCTCAATGCGGTGACCGACCAGGATCCTACCCGCCCGACGTTCGGGCAGACGGTCTGCCGCGTCAATGCCGATGCGGATCTCTCCAATGACGATCCGGCCTGCGTGCCCTACAACATTTTCCAGATCAACGCTGTTACGCCGCAGCAGTTGGAATATCTTCAGATTCCGGGTTTGTCCAAGGGGTCGACCACCGAGCAGATTCTGAGCGGGTCCATCTCGGCGGCTCTGGGCCAATACGGCATCAAGCTGCCGACGGCCACGGACGGCCTGGGTGTCGCGTTCGGCGCCGAGTATCGCTCCGAGGAATCCGAGTTGCGTACCGATGCGAACTTTCAGTCGAACGACTTGGCAGGGCAGGGCGCGCCGACCTTGGATACGGTAGGTTCGTTCGACGTGCGAGAGTTGTTTGTCGAGGCGCGTCTGCCGATCCTGCAGGACAAGCCGCTGGCGCACGTCCTGTCGGTGGAGGCCGGCTATCGTTATTCGGATTACAGCCTGGATTTCGATACCGACACGTACAAGTTCGGGCTGGACTGGGCGCCGCTGGAGGCGCTGCGCCTGCGCGGCAGCTACCAAAGAGCGGTGCGCTCGCCTAACGTGCAGGAGTTGTTCCTGCGGCCGAGGGTGCAGCTCGACGGCTCGACCGATCCTTGCGCCAGCGAGGCCGGCGTGACGCCTGAAAGGACGCTGGAGGAGTGCGCTCGGACGGGTGTGACGGCGGCGCAGTACGGCAACATCCTTGCCAATCCGTCCGAGCAATACAACGGCCTGGTGGGCGGCAACCCGGAGTTGGACCCAGAGGTGTCCGATACCTATTCCTTTGGCCTGGTGTTCACGCCGGATTTCCTGCCCGGCTTGAACCTGACGGTGGACTACTACGACATCAAGGTCGAGAAACTGATCGATTCGCTGGGCGCCGATTTCATCCTCGGACAATGCTTGAACACCGGCGACCCGACGTATTGCGGCATGGTGCAACGTTCGGCGAACGGCTCGATCTGGCTGGGGGATCAGGGATTCATCGATGATCCGATTCTCAACACCGGATCGCTGCAGACCAAAGGCATCGACGCCTCGGCGAACTATCGCTTCGAGATCGGAAACCTGGGCTCCCTGGGCTTGAGTCTGATCGGGACCTACGTCGATGAGTTCGTGACCGAACCATTGCCCGGGGCGCAGAAATACGATTGTGCCGGGCTGTATGGCACGGTGTGCGAGGTTCCAGTCCCGGAGTGGCGGCACAAACTGCGCGCGAACTGGAGCAGTCCATGGGGGTTGGACTTGTCGCTTACCTGGCGCTATATCGAAAGCGTCGACGTCGATACCACCAGCTCGAACCCGCAGCTCAGCGGCGCGGTACGCAATTCGGACAAGCGGCTTGGATCGCGGAGCTACATCGACCTGACAGGCGCCTACTCGTTCACCGACATGGGTGTATTCAGCAACCTGACGGGACGGCTGGGTGTCAATAACCTGTTCGACAAGGACCCACCCATGGTGGGCCAGAGTACCTGCCCGGCCGTGCTCTGTAATGGCAATACGTTCCCGCAGGTGTATGAAACGCTGGGGCGTTACATCTTCGTGGGGCTGACGGCCGATTTCTGACGTCGCAGCAGCAGCGTTGCAGGCAGGGAAGCCAGCGGACGGCGGGCATCTCTGCCCGCCGTCGGGCTGACGGGCGCAGGCCATGGTGCGCCGGGGCTGGAAACCAGGCGGTCGTGGCAGCATGAGTGCCGTACGAGTGGCAAGGGTGCGTTCGCCAGTGGAATTCCGGTTCGCAGCATTGCAAGGCACTGTCATCCTGCTCGGATTCCTGTCCAGCGGCGCTGCCCAGGCCGGGACGGTGGGCGCCGCCGCAGATCAGGCAGCTGTCACCTCCTTGCAGCGGGAAAGCATGGAGTTCGCGGGCATCCGCAGAACCTATCGGCTGTTCGTGCCGCCGGCGTTGGGTTCGGCCGCCGCGCCGCTGCTGGTTCTGCTTCATGGCTCGTATTCCAGCGGGGCGAGCATCGCGGCTCGTTGGACGGCGTTGGCACAGCACGAAGGACTGATTCTCGTCGCACCCGATGCTCGCGATCGTCGCGCTTGGCAACTGCGTGCCGATGGTCCGGCCTTCGTGCATCGGCTGCTCGACGCCGTGGCGTCCAGGCATGCGTTCGATCGGTGTCGAATCTATCTGTTCGGCCATTCCGCTGGCGCCGTATATGCCCTGACACTATCGATGCTGGAATCCGAGCTGTTCGCCGCCACGGCGGTCCATGCCGGCGCGTGGCGCAGGCCGCGGGAGTTCATCGCCGTGCCCTATGCCGCGCGTGCCATTCCCATTGCGATTTTCATTGGCGACCAGGATGAATTTTTCCCGCTGTATACAGCGAAAAAAACGCGCGACGCCTTGTCGGCGGCAGGCCATCCGGTAATGCTGGCGATTATTGCCGGGCATGGCCACGATTATGGCAAGCTCGCGCAGCAGGTCAATCGCGATGCTTGGGCGTTCATGTCCACTGCTTCGCATAGGGCCGGTGACGGCGTTTGTCCTCGATAACGCGAGCGGAGGTCCATCGATGAGCAGTGCGTATTCCGCCTGGCTGGTTGGCTTGTGCGTTGGCGTGGCAACATCCCCAAGCCCTGCCGCCTCGGCGCTGGAGGAGCGGATTCTGGCGTGCGCGCAGCAGCGCGACGATGCGGCGCGCCTGGACTGTTACGACCGCTTGGCCGCGGCCGCGACCGCCGCGGCGAAGCGACGCCCCGAGGTGTCGGGCGAGCAGGATGCACAGGCGCCATTGCCTGTCGAGTCGCCGAATTCTGGCGCGGCGGCGGTTGCTGCGCACGCCGGCACATCGCCGTCGTCGGCCGTCTCCGGGCCGGCAACGCAAGAGGAGTTTGGTTTGTCCGGCAGCGAACTGGCGCGCCAGCGGGGCATCGTCGAGAAAGAGGCCGGCGAGACGGCGAGTCCGGAGCGTTTGACCGCCTCGGTCACGGCCTTGTCGGCGCGAGCGCGGGGCGAGCGAGTCGTGACACTCGACAACGGTCAGGTCTGGGTGCAGAAGACGCCACAGTATATTCCAATCGAGGTCGGTGACGAGGTCACGATCCTCAGGGGAGCCTTGCGTTCGTACCGCCTGCTGGTCGGTGGGCGTTCGACGGCGGTGACTCGAATCGAGTGATGGCGCGTCAGCGCGGGGGTGGTCCCGGCACGGCGTCGAAGGCGATCGTGGTGCGCGGCTGGTCGCCATGAATGGCATTCGTGCCATGCCACATATAGGAGGGGAACAGGACCAGGCGTCCGGCGCGCGGCTGAACCACCCCTTCGGCGGTGAGCCCTGGCGTGGGATAGCGAGGCTCGCCGAACTTCAACCATCCGGACATCAATGTCGGATCGTTCACTTCGTCTGGAACGTCGACGTAGTACGCCGAACTGATCCAGCCTTCCGGGTGCACATGGTTGACGTGGAAGCCTTCGCGGCGCAATTGGACCGACCAGGCCGAGCTCAGGGTCGCGACGCCCTGATTGCGAGCGCGCAAAGGATGGTTGGCATCCTGTCCCAGGTGTTGCAGATAGTCCTGCAGTGGCAGCTCGAAAATTTCCAGGATGGCCTGGATGGCCGGATCGGGGTCGGCAACCAGGTTGCGTGCGGTCTGGCTGCCGTGGCGCAGGCTCTGGTCCAGGGGATGATTGGCGAACGCATGGCGCTTGTCGAGTGCTTGCAGCAAGGCATGATTGAGGTCTTGCATCGAGGGTCCGCCGAGCGGCGCCTCGATGTCATAGGTGCGAACCAACTGGGAGTAGTCGTAAAGTTCCTGATAGCGCGGATCGCCCAGCATGCGCGCGGCGCTTGCTTCGAGGGCAATCCATCCCTGCCCGATGGGAAAGCGCTGGCGCTGGCGTCGAATGAATGGCAGCGCGTCCTCCGGCCGGCCGCGCGACAGCAGTATCGTGACCAGCGTGTCGATGATGCCCGGATTGTCGGGTTGCCCTGCCGCGGCGTCCAGCGCGGCATTCTCCGCTTCCTTCAGGCGCCCCGCCTCCAGCAGCACTTCGGCGAGCGCCGCCTGAATCTCGGGCGAGGGTCCGCAGCGCGTGCATTGATCGCGCAGCAGCGCTTCGGCGCGCCGCAGGTCGCCTGAGCGTCCCAGCAGCAGGCTGAGCAGGATCTGCAGCCGAGTATCGTCGCGGTGCAGGGCCGCGGTGGCCGCGATGTCGCGGGCAAAATCCGGCTCGCCACGCATGAAGCGCAGGCGCGCCAGATTGACCTGCGCTTCCGCATGCAAAGGATTGTGGGCAACGGCCTGCTGGAACGCCTGCTCGGCGGCCTCGGTCCGATAAAGCTGCAACAGCGCCATGCCGCGATTGAACGCCAGCTCGAAGCCGCTCAAGCCCAGCGCCTGCGCCCGGTCCAACGCCTGCAGGGCTTCTTCCGCCCGATCCATTCGGATCAACGTCGATCCCAGGTTGTGCTGTGCCTGCGCCTGAGTGGGAGCCAGGGCGATCGCGCGCCGATAGGCCTGCTCGGCTTCGGCGAGGCGCCCCTGGTCGCGCAGGACCATGGCCAGCAGCGACCATCCCTGGCTGTCGCGTTCGCTGGAGGACAGCATGGCGCGGCACTCGCTTTCGGCGGCCGCGAACTGTTTCAGATCCTTGAGGGCGCGGATCAATCCGGCGCGCGCCTGGCTGTGCGCCGGATTGGTTTGCAGCACATCTCGATACAGCGTCGCCGCCTCGGCGGCGCGATCGAGGCGGCGCAGCAGGTTGGCGAGGTTGAACTTGAACTCCGGTTGCCGGGGTTCGAGTGCGATGCTCTGGCGCAGCAACCGCTCACCACCGGCAGGGTCCCCCGCGTCCTTCCTGATCAAGCCGAGCAGATGCGTGGCGGATGCATCGGCGGGGAACTTCAGCAGGATATTGCGGCATGCGGACTCGGCCAGCGGCAGATCTCCCTGGCGCAGCAGCGCGGCCACCTGTGCGAGTTCGGCCGGATCCGCGGCGGATTTCATGCCGGTATCGCTCAGTGCGAGTCGGTCATGGGCGTGCGGCCGTAATACTCGGATACGCCCGTCACCGTGGCGCGCACCAGGTCGCGCTCCGCGTCCGTCAGATGGGGATTCCAGATGTCGAAGATCAGTACCGCGCGCGGCAGCTCGCTGTCGTTCCATGCCTCATGTTCGATGGTGTCATCGAATACCCACGCTTCGCCCGGGCGCCATTCGCGCGTTTGCGATCCGACGCGAAAGCGGCATCCGGGCGGGATGACCAGCGGTACATGGACGATCAATCGGGTATTGGTCACGCCGGTATGGGCAGGAATGTGCGATTTCGCATCGAGGATGGAGAAGAAGACGGTTGGGCCGACGTGCGGAATATCTATTCTCGGGACGTGCGCCATCAGCGCCGCGGTCCTGGGGCAGCGCTGTACATGCTGCACCAGGGGCTGCCCATTGCGCCACAAGTAGAAGACGCTCCAGCGTCGCGAATGATTCAACTCCGCCCATTGATCCAATGGGACGCCTTGCGGATAGGCGACGTAGGGTTCCAGGTCGGCGGTGTCTTCGGCGAACACCTGCTCGAACTCTGCCCGTATCGTGGCGGTGGCGGCTTCGATGCCATCGAGCCAGGGAAATTGCGAGCGCGAATGGAACTCCCAGGCCGGCAACTTTGGAAAATGCAGGAATGTCGGTTGCACGGTGAAGATCCGACGCTTCCCCAGCATCGCATCCAGGCAATGCTCGAAGCGTTCACGATCGGCTTGCGGGTGATCTGCTTCGATCTGCCGCAAGCGCTGGCGCAGGAAATCTTCCAGGAGGGCATCGTTTTCCTTGACGGCCTGTATGGCGCGCTCCAGCGGCTGGCGCAGAAACGTGGGCAGTTTGGCTCCGGCTGGAATGGTCTGTAGCGCGTTGCGATATATGTTTGCCGCATCGCGCGGCTTGGCCTGCAGCTCCAGCAGCGATGCCTTCTGCAGCATCGCAAGAAGGTGGCGCGGCTCGAGCGCGAGCGCTTGGTCCAGCGCTTTCATTTCCTGCTCTCGAAGCCCCAGGGCGCGGCAGGCGGATGCGAGGTTGACCCAGAAGGACGTATTCGTCGCGTCCTTGGCGATCGCCTTTTCGGCCAGGGTCCGTGCCGTCCCGGGCCTGCCGCAACGCAATTCGTGCATCGATTCGGCATTCAGCACCAAGGCATGGTCGGGCGCCGTCTCCTTGGCGCGCGCCAGCCACTGTTGCGCTTCGGCCTGCCTTCCGGCTGCCTGTGCCCGCTCCAGCTGCTGCACCAGGTTGCGTACCGATTCCTCCGCTACAGGCGCCGACGATGTGTTCATGCTCGTGTGCCGGATGTTGCGCGACTCACTGCAGTGTAAACCGAAAGCCGGCGAATCGTCGTTCTGGAAATCCCTGCCTGCGTCGCCGCAGTTGCTCGGATACGATCCCGGCGGCGAACCGGCGAACCGGCGAACCGGCGAACCGGCGAACCGGCGAACCGGCGAACCGGCGAA
>JBEBRC010000162.1:0-8097 GCA_040395055.1 Steroidobacter denitrificans | reverse complement strand
TTGAAGGCATTGCCGGGATCGTCGAGCAATACGGATTGCCCGGCAGCGGCGGCAAAGCTTGCCGCCCCTCCTACCGTCAGCGCGGCAGCCTGAGTGATGTTGCCGCCCGCCGTCACACTCAGGTCGCCGGCCAGGGAAATCGTCCCCGCGATGGACACCGTCCCCGCAGATTGCAGGTTCAGCGCGCCTGAGCCCGCATTGGAAACGTTGCTGCCCGCCAGCAAGCTGACGGAGTCGTCACCGATCAGGGTGAGTGAGTTGGCGTTGTTCCATGAAATATTCGCGCTGGCATCGACGATGAGATTCTCCACAAGATCGTCGTTGGAAGCGTCGGTCTGCACGATCAGGCTGGAGCCGGCCAGTTGCCCGATGATCCATCCGTCATTGAGGACGTCGTTCATCCCCTCAGGATCGGGCGCGACATCGTCACCCGCGACAATGGTGATGGAGCCCGGGTCCAGCAGCAGGGTGCCCGCGACGCCGTTCGCGCTCTCCAGATGGGCGTGTCCACCGATGCGAAGATGCTCCCGCCCCGAGACTTCCGCAAAACCACCGCCACCCGCCACGCCCGTGGCTTGGGCGAAAATATCGCCCTGAAATACCGTCGTACCGTCCGCCCACACCGCCACTCGCCCCGCGTCGCCACGGTGCGTCGAATTCGCCAGGATCACGGCGCCGGCGTGCACGTATGTTTGCTGCGCATTCAGGATTGACGGATCCTGGCCGCGAAAACTGCCGCCGATCAGTGCGCTGCCGCCGCCCGCCGCGGCACCGACATCGACGCGCGCGGTCGAGGTCAACTCCACCTGGCGCCCGAGCACTTGCACCTCGCCGCCGGTACCCGTGGCACCCTCGCCGCTGGCATCCAGGACGCCGCTGTTGACCACGGCACCCTGCGGACCAAGCAAACGAATGCGTCCCCCCACATTCTCGACCCGAGTGGCGCGAATCACGCCGTCATTATTGACGGCGCGCGCGATCACATCACTGGCGGCCCGCGCGCTCAGCAATACCTGTCCGCCATCGGCAATGATGTCGCCTTGGTTATCGACGGCGGCGCCCACACCGCCAGGGTTCGACAGCACGCCGCCGTCGATCTGAAACCTGACCAGTCCGTCGCCATCGAAATGCAAGGTCGCCGCACGTCCCGCCCCCAGGTTCACCGTGCCGTAATTGGCAACGATCAAGCCACGGTTCGCGACAGAACCACCCAGCAAACTGACCGACCCGCCGTCGGCGGCGCGAATCTGGCCGCTATTCGTGACCGCGGCATCGGCGCCCGCGCCGGCATCGAAAACATAGCGTCCCGTCACTGCGTCCATATCGATGACATCGAGCGAACTTGCGACCAGCGAGCCGACGTTGATACGCGCCGCCGCGCCGAAAATGATGCCGTTCGGATTGATCAGGAACACTCGTCCATTGGCCGTGACACTGCCGTGGATCTGGCTCGGATCCTGGGTCAGGATGCGATTCAAGGTCACCGAACTGGCCGATGGTTGATTGAAAAGCACTTGCTCCTGGGCGGCGACGTCGAACGACCGCCAGTCGATGCTTGCGCTGTGACTGTTCTGGTCGATCTGCGTGACATTCGGACCTGGCGCGCTGATCGTGGCGCTGCCGTGGGTGACGACACCGCGCTGCGGTGCTGCTTGTGCGGCGGACGCCGCAGCGAAAGCAAGAATCGCCGCAATGGCGGCGGATAACCGACGTGATTCGAAGCACGGCCGGGAAGCTGCGCACGAACCAGTCGAGCCAGGCGTCCGGGTGACTGAAGACGACGACGACAGGCTGCGCGAGCGCGCTGAAGCCTTGTATGTGTTCATGGCAATTTCCCCAGGACGCCCGCGCCGGCAGGAATGCTTGGTCAGATCATTGAAGCGAGAATCCAAGACGGAAAAAATA
The DNA here is from genome assembly GCA_040395055.1 of Steroidobacter denitrificans. GTDB lineage: Bacteria > Pseudomonadota > Gammaproteobacteria > Steroidobacterales > Steroidobacteraceae > Steroidobacter > Steroidobacter denitrificans_A. The sequence continues at coordinate 6,192 of JBEBRC010000162.1, read as the reverse complement.
CTGTGGATCTCGGCCATTGGAGGGTTCTTCTGGACTCATGGGCGTGGCGACGTCGAGTCGCGCAAAGAAGCCCTGCGGCGCACTCAACTGCAGGGCCGCACCCCACCCTGATAAATCGAGGTCGCTCTGCTCGCCGGGCAGCGACTGATTCAACTTGCCCGTGGCATAGTCGACGAACAGCGAGACCTGGAATACCTGTCCCCAGGAACGCCCGCCAAATGCCGGGCGCGAAGCGAAGCCCGGCGCGTTCACGATCCATTCCAGTGAAGCAAAGCCAGCCGTGTCGGCCAGGAACTCGGCAGACGGATAGGCCCTGACCGTGTTCGGCCCGCCCACCGAGAACTGCTCCAGCGACACCAGAACATCGTCGGAATACTGTGCCGAGGCACGCACAAGCAAAGCACTGTTCTGGGTGATGCGCTGGAAGCGTTGGAACTGTCCGGCGAGTTTGTCGAATGCGCCCCCGGCGTCGAGCCGGCTGGACCTGACACCGGTCTGTGCATCATATTGATCGAGCGAGCCGAGCAAATCACTGAAGCCATGGCTATAGCTCAGTGCCAACTGCGTGATGCCGAGCGTGCGCAAGCCGATCCGGTCCCACTGCAGTGCCAGGCTCCCCACCGACAGCACATCACGCGCGGTCATCGCGCCCTGCTGCTCGAATTGCGCGTCCTTGCGCGCGAACGACATCTGCGCCGAGGCGCCGCCCAACCGGGTCTTCGTCAGTTGCCGCTCGTAGGTCAGCTGGGCAATATCGGTGGTCCCCTTGATGCCGAGTGCGCGCAGCAGCTGCCCGACCTCGAACTGATTGCGTGAATAGCCGACTTGCAGGGCATGCTTGGGGCCCGCAACGGGCAAGCGGTAGTCGAGGCCGCCATACAAGCCCACGGCATCGCTGTCCGAAGGATCGAATGCATACAAGGCATAGGCCTTGAGCTGATCTGCCCGCCCCAGCGGATTGTTCACCGTCAGCCCCAGCGTGGCACGATATTCACCGCTGTACTGCGAGCCCTGGTTATCCAGGACACTGTCCAGCGCGAACCGCCGCTCCTGCTGTGTCTTCACCACCAAATCCGTGGTGCCGATCCGGTCGCCCGCCTGGAACATGCCGAAAGCGGACAAGCCGGGATACTCGGTCAGGTACAACAACGCGCTTTCGATCTGCTCCTTGTGGACCGGCCGGCCCAGCAAGTGTCGAAACGGCCGCGCCAGAGCGCGCTGGGAATACATATCCTGGCCTTCGAAGAGCACTTCGCCCAGCGCGCCATCGAGCATCATTACGTTCACGACCCCAGCGGTGATGTCCTGCGCCGGAATGATGGCCTGGGCCAGGATGAGTCCATGATCGCGATAGATCGCCGCGACCTGATTGGCGACCTCCTGCAACTGGTTCACGGTGTAGCCCTCGGGCGGCTGACTGCTGACGGCATTGCCGAGCGCCCGATCGACCTGGACTTTCGGAACCTCAGGCTGAGTCGCGGCGCCAATCAGCTCGAAGCGCGTTACGTGAACACGCGGCCCTTCGTCCATTCCCAGCGGGCGGTCGGGTACCCGAGGAACCGAGAAGGTCGACAAGTCGGCTGCCGTGGGAGCGGCAGACGGTGGCGACGGTTGCATGCCGCCGGAGGTGGCGGCCGGAGGAATGAGGATGCCGGGCGTGCCGGCCTGGGCGGCGGCGCCTTGCTGGGCCCAGCAACACGCTGACACGAATCCGGCGCCTGCGACGAATGCCCAACGGACAGCTGCTGCCATCGTGCCTGTCCAAACGGCGCTCACTATGGTTGCTCCTGGTGCCTGTGCGCGAGTTGCGAAACGAGCCGGCCAGCCGACGTTATCGTTGCGGGGGGCAGGCTAATAGGCAGATCTCCCGATTGCAAACAAGGACTCATCGAAAACCTACCCTATTGCAGTTCGCGCAGGACACGAAAGCCCGTGCTGGCATCGGCTGCACCGGAGCCGGCTCGATTCAGCGCCGTATCGCATTGGGAGATGGCATCGCTGTAGGCGCCGCCGCGAGCAGCCCACCCGCTGTCGGTCTCGACCCATTCCTGGGCGTTGCCGACGTAGTTGTAGAGGCCCCAGCCGTTCGGTCGGCCGGATCGTGCGCTGACCAGGCCGAAGCCTCGAATCTTCTGGCCGCCGATCTCCACTACGCAGTTGAAATCACGCTCCGCGCTACTCCCAGGTGCATCGGCGGCGTACAGCCATTCGGATTCCTTCGGCAAGCGATAGGTGACGCCGGTCTGCGCGCTGAGCCACTCGACGTAACGCTGCGCATCACCGGCGGCAACGGTGGTCATAGGCAAGTCCGCCTGGGCCGTCGAAGTCGTGCATTGGCCGGAGACAGCGCAGTATGTGCCGTACTCGCCGACGGAGATCTCGTAGCGGCCGATGGCGAAAGGCTTCGACTGCGTACCTCCGGCTGGAATCACGACCAAGTCGGGACCTCGGCCTGCCTGCAACGCGTCGAAGCACACGCCCCGGCTGCGGGTGCCGTAGCCGGCCAACGCCGCATTGCATGAGGAACCGCCCGCGACGGGCGTCGGCGCCGCCTGTACCGTGCTGGCGGGGCTGGCGCCTTCGTTGGTCGAGGCCGTCACCGCTCCCGGCTGTGTTGCCACGCTCGAAGGCGGCCGATCGGGGGCCGCGTCTTGCCCGACCTGCGTCGCAGCCTGCACATCGGCCGGCAAACCGGCGATCGGGTTCTGTGCCGCCGCCGCATCCTGGGCTGCGGCGCGGCGCTGGACGTAGCTCTCGCGCAAGGCTCGGTACTGGACGTTGCCTTGATCGAACTGCAGCGCGTGATCGATCAGCTCCATGGCGCGCTCGAAGCGACTGGCGCGCGCCTCGATCGCTGCCAGTCGCGCATAGGCAGCGGCGATCGCCTGGGGCGCCGCGCTGCTCAGAAACGAATCTTCCGGCGGCAACATCGCGCGCAAGTCGCGCAACGACGCGATCGCCTCATCCACTTCGTTGGCAGTTGCCTGGTCCTGCAGTTTCTGCTTGAGCGCCGCCAGCTCCGCAAGCCTCTTTTGCTCTATTTGCTCCGCGTCCTGCTGTGCCCGCGCCTGGGTTTGCGCCTCCTGCTCCACCTGTACTTCTTCCAGCGCCGGCGCATACGCAATGGCGTACTGCAGGGATCGTTCCGCTTCGCTCAAGCGCGACAGCGAGCGCAGTTCGCGCGCCACCGCCACATGGTTCGCCGCCGCCGTTCGCTTGGCCTCGACCAGATAGGCATCGCTCGCCGGCAGGTAGGCGGACAACCTGGCCAGTTGCAGCCCGACTCGCTCGTTCCATCCCTCGTCCGCTGATGGCGCCTGGAGCAATGCATCCAGTGTCGATTTCATCGCGGCGACGGTCGCATCCCGGCTCGATGCTGCGCGGCCCTCGGAGCTGTCGCGTCCCTTCTCCAGCAGCGCACGCTGGGTCTCGACGTACTCCGCGCTCGCAATATCGGCGTACTGGGCCACCAGGGCCTGGGCGCCGTCATACGCTCCCTGTGCCACCTGAGACTGGATCTCGCCATCGAGCACCGTGTGCAACCGTCTTTGCCACTGCTGCAAGACTGGTTCATCCGGCGCCAGCGACTTGAGCGCCGACAAGTCTTCGTGCAGCGCTTCGAACGCGGACAGGGTCTTCGCATCCTCCAGCCCTGTTGACAGGTTCTGCTTCAGGTCGGCCAGCCGCACGCTTCGCAGCTGCCGATCGAACTCTCGATTCACCACATCGCCCAGATCCCGCAGTGTCTTGTCGTCCGGCGCCAGGGCCAGGCCGGCGCTCACCAGGGCCTGCGCCAACGGGATGTCGGGTTTTCCGATCGCCGCCACAGTCTGCTCGGCATACACGGATGGCAGCCGCGGATCGGACACCAGCGGATGCAGCGGATCGATCTGCGCCATCACCGCCACCACGCCGGAGATATTTTCCGGATTCTGGTTCTCGACCAACCAGCCCTTGTTCAAGTACTCATCGAAGCGATCGCTCTGCAGCTTGATCTCATCATTCTTGCGCGCGGTAAGCTGCTCGCTGATCTGCGCCACGGCTTGCGAATCCGGAAACAGCTGCGTCAGCTGTGCGATGAGCATTTCGGCTTGCGGGTAATCGTAGCGCTGCTGGCTGCTGTCGGTCAGCTCCCCGATCTTGGCATCGAAATGCCCGATCAAGCGGGCACGCAGCCCTTCATGCTGCATCATCGCCGCCCGCTCATCGGGCGGCAGTGCCTGGATCCGGGGCACAGCCTCATCGATGGCCTGCGGGGCCGCATTGAGAATGATGTCCGTCAGGGCATCGGCACGGCGGCGCTGCAGGTAGTCCGGCATCAGCAAGGCGGTTGCGGCCCCGAGCACCAGCACCGCGACGGCCACCCCGACCCATAGGGCCGGCGATTGCTTCTCGGGCGCGATGCCCGCGAGAAACTCCGCGACGCTGGCAATGCGCGCCGAGCGCTCGAACGCAAGCGAACGCCTCAGTGCGCGCCATTGCCGCCGAGTCAGGCCGCGCACCGGGCGAGGCTTGAGCTTCGCATCGCGCGCCTGGGTTGCCGGCTTGCCGCCAAAGGGATGCTTGCCAGTCAGCAGTTCGTAAGCGACGCACCCCAAGGCATAGATATCATCGCGCGCATCCGGCTCCAGCCCTTCGATCATCTCGCAGCTGGCATAGGCCGGCGTCAATGCCCCCAGAGTGCCTGGATCGAACAGCGTCTTGCCCTGCACGCCGCCGGCATCCACCTCACCCAATAATTCCTTGGTCAAGTCACTGGAGAGGTTGCCCACTCGATCGGTCGGAGCGTCTCCTGAGTGCTTTGCCGCCCGGGCAATGCCGAAATCGAACACCTTGATCGAGCCATTGCGGGTAATGAAAGCATTCGCCGGCTTGAAGTCGGAATGCACCACGCCATGCTCATGGGCATACGACAGCGCACCGCACAGCGCGCGGATGATCGGCAGCGCCTTGTCGATGGCCAGGCCGGCGCCACCCAGACGCTTGACCAGGCGGTCCAGCGGCTCGCCTTCCAGCAACTCCATGACCATGAAAACGGTGGCGCCGTCACGATCGAAGTCATAGACGGTCACGATATTCGGGTGGGCCAGGTTCTGCGCCTTGCGCGCTTCGCGCTGCAGCGCCTTCAGCGACTCCGGGTGGCGCTTGAAATCCTCGTTCAGGACCTTGAGCGCAGCGTAAGGATGGCGGTCCTGTGCTTCTTCCTTGCGCAGGTCGCGGGCCCGGAACACGACTCCCATGCCGCCGCGGCCGATGATCTCCTCCAGGACGAATCGCTCCTTGACGATATCTCCGGGATTCAGCGCACTGCCCTGCGTCGTCGCCCATTGTCCGTCCCCCCAGCTGGAGCCGCTGGGCGGACCGGAAACCACGCCGTGAGGCAGCTCGGCATGGCCGCGATCCGACGCGGCCGGCGCAGAATCCATGACACGGGCGGCGCTCGGCGTCCTGAGGCTCGTTGCGTCCGGCTCGACGGTACCGGTTGGCGATGCGCCGGCATCGGCCGGATCCGAGTTCGTTCGCTGGGCCGGACTGGCTCGCAGGTAGGTAAGGTCCTCGGCTTGCCTGCCGGCGATCTGGGACGGACTGCGATATTGCGTCGCCTCGGATTCGGCCATGGCAACGTGCGAAGACCCCTGAGGAGTTTCCTGCCCGGCGCCTTGCCGCAGCGGATGCGCGGCGGCCGAATGCGCGCTGGATGGAGCCATGCCTGGGACCGGATCGGCATCCGCATGGCGATACTGCGCCTCGCGGTGTACATCGGGCGCAGGCGGCTGTGGGTCCACCGGCTTGGGTATCGGGCCGGCATGGCTGTCGCCGGGCGCCGAGCCATGCACCGATTCGATGCCACGCGCGATGTCGATCAAGCTCAGGTACGCCGCACCCATGATGTCGCCCGCGCGGTAGCTGACTTCTATGAGCCCGGCCAAGCTGGTGGCGAGCTGCGGCTGCTGCCGCAATGTCGTCCTGAGTATGTCCTCCAGGACGGGCAGTTCGACTTGCCCTTGGGCAAACGATGTCAGTGCGGAGCGAAATTCAATCATGCGCTATAGATGGTTGTTGTCGCGCGGCCGGCCGCATACCGGACGCTGCGATCCCGGGGCAATGGCGCCGGCGGATCATACACCCGGCAGCGACGCCCCTCCCGAACGCATGCCTCATTCCGGAGACGCCCCGGAGGCATCTCGGAGG
>JBEBRC010000161.1:0-8134 GCA_040395055.1 Steroidobacter denitrificans | reverse complement strand
CCTCGGCCTGTATCAACTGCGAGAACTCCTTGCTTCCGGTGCCAACCACCTCTCCTCCGCTTTGCTGGTAAAGCTGCGCCCGAAGCCCCGGGTCGTCCATGACTTGCCGCATCATGCTTTCCAGCTTGCCGGCCACCGCCACAGGAGTCTTCGCATGGATGGCAAAGCCGATGAACACGTATAGCGAGTAGCCGGGGTAACCGGACTCCTGCACCGTGGCGACATCGGGCAGCAGCGGATGGCGCTGGTCTCCGGCTACCGCCAACGCCCGTATCTTGCCCGAGGCGACCAAGGGCGCCGCGCCGGCGATATCGATCAACGCCAGGTCCACCGATCCGCCCACGACGTCGGCCACGGCCTGCGCTGAGCCTTTGTAAGGCACCTGATTGAAGTCCACGCCCGCCCGCCTGGCCAGATCGAGCGCTCCCAGGCGATAGCTGTTGCCGTAGGTCGCCAGGCTGACACCGCCCTTGTCGCGTCGAGCGGCGTCCACGACGTCGCCCAGGGTCTTGTACGGCGAGCCGGCGGCCGCAACCAGCACGGCCACATGGCGCGTCACGTTCAGCACCGGAAGCAGGTCCTCCGGCCGGTACGGCAGGTCCTTCACAAACAGCGGATTGATTACCGTGGCACTGGGGCTGATCAACACCACGGTATAGCCGTCCGCAGGCGCGCTCAGCGCCACCTGGGTGCCCAACGACAGCTCGGCGCCGGGCCGGTTCTCCACAAGCGTGGCCTGGCCCGCTACCTTGCGCAGGTGTTCGGCGAAAGTCCGCGTCATCGTGTCGCCGCTGCTGCCGGGCCCGATGGGCACGATGAAACGTATCGGCCGCGAAGGATAGGCATCCCCTTCAGCCCCTGTGGCGGACATCGAGGCAAGCAGCGCGACGCAAGCGAACACGGCGGTGCGCCACGCGGTTCTGGCAACGGACATGGTTTGGTCTCCTCGGGTTCTTGTGCTTGTCACGATAGCGACAAGAACTCCGCCGTGCCATGCGGGAAACGACGATCAGCTATGCACGGCCCGGGCAGCGGTCTGCCAAGCCTGGGCCCAACGGGCCTCTCGCGTCCGGGCCGCTTGCTGTAATCGGACGAAGTGCTCTCCCAACACCGACACCAGGCAACGCTCGACCGCCAGGCTGGCGCGATTGATGCGGTGCTTGGCCCCGGTAGCGCAGAAGGTGTGCAGCGTGAGTGCCGGCTCGACGATACGGGATATCGCCAGATCGCCCTCGTCCAGATAGTCCTCGATGCGATGAACCTGCGTGATGGCATAGCGGCCGCAGCGGCGGACTACCTCGCGGATCATGGCGCCCGAGTTTATCTCCAGTTCAGCGCGCAGTTCCAGCTGCATGTCGCGCGTGCGTTCGCGCACCACCGCCTCTACCGGATTCGGCGAGGGCGGCATCACGATGGATAACCCGTTCAACGCGGTTAGCGGAACGGTGGGGTCGCGCAACAACGGGGATTCGCGCCGGCCCAACAGCACCAGGTCCGACGAGAACAGGCGCTGTGCCTGGGCAGGTGGCTCGGCATGGTGGCTGTTGAACACGCCGATATCGAGCTTCCCCGCCGCCAGCCGGTCCATTACATCGCGACTGTAGCTTTCGTGTATTACCAGGTGAATCCTGGGAAACTGCACCGATATCCGGTTCACCAGCGTCGCCACGGGTCCTTCAGCGGCCCACCGCGGCAGCGCGATCTCGACCGTGCCGGACGGCTGCTCGTTGGTGGAGGAAGCCAGTTCCAGGAAGCCGGAGGCGCCGTCCAACAGCCCCTGCGCCACCGGCAACAAGGCCACGCCCAGCTCCGTCAGCAAAACACCGCGGCCAGTGCGGTTGAACAGCCGCCCGCCGAGCAGCTCTTCCAATTCCAAGACCCGTCGGCTCAGCATGGACTGAGAGCACCCGCGCATCACCGCAGCCTGCGAAAAGCTGCCCGACTCCGCAGTTGCGACGAAAGCGGACACGTTCTCCATCTTCAGCTCATCGGCTGCACGGACCACCAGTTTCACTTTCTGTCTCCTGCCAGGATGGGACAGCCTGCGTTGTCTTTTTTTTGATCATATCAGGGAGGAACGGCCCCCCGGCGGGCCAGCACCTCGACCGGTTTGGACTGTTGCGTTGCGGCATGCACGCGCGGCGACGCCGAAGCAGCCATGCCGGATCGGGGTCAACCCGGACGGCGCCCAGAGACGTGCGTGCCGCAACGCAGCACGGACCGATTCACGGCCCCTTCCTTTCAGCGTTGCCGATCCTGCATACCTGCCATCCGCTGCGCGTGGTTACCCCTCCCCCGCCTCGTGCCTACAGTGGCCACATCCCGTTTTCGCATAAACGGATCAACCCGCCGAGGAGACGAAATGGCTGGAGTTCTTGAAGGGAAAGTCGTACTTGTGACTGGTTCTGGACGCGGCGTCGGCCGCGAGATCGCCTTGCTCGCGGCCCGGCAAGGCGCCGCGGTGGTGGTCAATGACCTGGGCGGCAGTCCGAATGGCGAAGGCGAAGGCACGCTCGACCCCGCAGCCGAAGTGGTTGCCATGATCCGGGAGGAAGGCGGCCGCGCCGTAGCCAATGGCGAAAGCGTCTCCGACCCCGCCGCAGCGGAGCGCATGGTCCAGGCCGCCATCGACAACTTCGGACGGCTGGACGGTGTCGTCAACAACGCCGGCATTCTGCGCGACCGCATGTTCCACAAGATGAGCAATGTCGACTGGCAGCAGGTCATCGACGTGCACCTCCAGGGCGCCTACAACGTCAGCCGCGCAGCGGCGACGATGTTCCGCGAGCAGCAGTCCGGCGCCTACGTGCACATGACATCGGCCGCCGGGCTGGTGGGAAATATCGGCCAGGCCAACTACTCGGCGGCGAAGCTGGGCATCGTCGGAATCTCCCGCTCCATCGCGCTTGAAATGGCACGCTGCAACGTGCGCTCGAACTGTGTATCGCCATGGGCCTGGAGTCGGCTTATCGGAACTTTGCCCGACGAAACGGAAGAGCAGAAGCGCAGGCTGGAACGTTTCAAGCAAATGACCGCCGACAAGATCGCGCCGATGGTCGTCTACCTGCTGTCGGATCTTGCCGCCGGCGTGACCGGCCAGATCTTCGGCGTTCGCAAGAACGAAATCATGTTGTTCAGCCAGCCTCGGCCGGTGCGCAGCGTGCACCGTTCGGAAGGCTGGACCGTCGAAGCGATAGCCGAACATGCGATCCCCGCCATGCAGCCCAGCCTGGTACCGCTGGAAAGTGCCCGCGAGGCTTTCGCCTGGACTCCGGTATGAGGCCCGCCATGACAATCGATCCCGACAAGCTGCTGCGACGCCACTTCGAGCCGGTTGAGCAGGCATACACCTCCAAAGATTCGATCCTGTACGCGCTGGGGCTGGGTTTCGGCCGTGATCCGCTGGACACGCGCGAACTGCCCTTTGTCTATGAAGAACGGCAATTGGCGGTGCCGACCCAGGCCGCCGTACTGGGATACCCCGGCTTCTGGATGAAAGAGCCGGACACCGGCATCGATTGGCGCAAGGTGCTTCATGCCAGCCAATCGGTTCAGCTACATCGTCCGCTCGCGCCGGCCGGCACCGTCATCGGCCGCACCCGGGTCAAGAACATCCTCGACAAAGGACCGGACGTCGGCGCGCTTTTCTTCGTGGAGCGCACCTTGGAAACTCACGACGGCTCCCTGCTCGCTACCGTGGAGCAGGCCGTGATGGCGCGCGGCAACGGTGGATTCGGCGGCGCGAGCGGCCCATCGCCGGCCGCGATCAAAATGCCGGAGGGAACCCCCGACCATGTCTGCGACCTGCCCACGCTCCCCTCCCAGGCCCTGCTTTACCGATTGTCGGGGGACCTGAATCCCCTGCACGCCGACCCCGAAGTCGCCCGCAGCGGCGGCTTCGACCGCCCTATCCTCCACGGCCTCTGCTCCTACGGAATCGCCTGCCATGCGCTCCTGCGCATGCTGTGCGACTACGACCCGGCGCGACTGAAGCGCATCGACGTTCGCTTCAGCGCCCCCGTGTATCCAGGCGAAACCATCCGGGTCGAATCCTGGGGAACGCACGGCGAAATCCGCTTCCGTGCCACCGCGCTGGAACGCCAGACGGTCGTGCTCACCAACGGGTTGGCCGTCGTCGATGACGCAAAAGGAGCATCCGCATGAGGGGCATACTCTCCTTCGGCGCCTACATCCCTCGCCTGCGGCTGCAACGCGAAGCGATCCTCCGCAGCCACTCCTGGTACGACGCATCGCTTTCGGCGCATGGTCGCGGCGAGCGAGCCATGTGCAACTACGATGAAGACGCCATTACCATGGCGGTGGAAGCCGCGCGCGACTGCCTTGCCGGGCATGACGCGCCCGCCGTGGACGACCTGCTGCTGGCCTCGACCTCGCTCCCCTACGCCAGCCGCCTGAACGCAAGCATCGTTGCGCAGGCATTGAATCTTCCCGAGGGCATCGGCGCCCTCGACATCGCGTCCTCGCAGCGGGGCGCCACTTCCGCCTTGATACAGGCGCTGCGTGGCGGCGCAACCCGTAGCGCATTGATCGTTGCGAGCGACCATCGCAAAAGCAAGGCAGCCAGCGCACAAGAGCTTCTGTATGGGGACGCCGCCGGGGCCATGCTCGTCGGTGAGGGCGAAATCGTCGCCGAACCCCTGGCGCTGGAGAGCCGCACGATCGACATGGCCGACCACTACCGCGGCGCAGGGGCGGCCACCGACACCTACTGGGAAGAACGCTGGATACGCGAGGAAGGCCATACGGCGCAAATTCCGCAGGCGATCTCCGCTGCGCTGCATCAAGCTGGGCTTGAAGCAGCGCAGATCGACACCTTCTGTGTCGCGTTGCCGCAGAAAGGAGCGGCGCAGCGGATAGCCAAGCTGGCGGGCATCGCGCCTGACCGCGTGCACGACACCCTCGCCGAAACGGTAGGCAATGCCGGCGCCGCCCATCCTCTGCTGATGCTGGCGCACGCGTTGCACGTCTCGGCGCCTGGGCAGGTGCTGATGTTGGTCGCTTTCGGCCAGGGGGTGGACGTCCTGATACTGCGCACCACGCCGGCGCTTGCCGCCCTGCCTCGCCGCGCGGGAGCGCAAGGCTGGCTGGCACGCGGCAAGGCCGAGGACAATTACATGAAGTTCCTGGTTTTCAATGACCTGCTTCCGCTGGAACGCGGCATGCGCGCCGAAAACGACAAGCTCACGCCGCTCTCCGTCGAATACCGCAATCGCAAGGCCGTGCATGGCTTCATCGGTGGCCGTTGCGGCCATTGCGGCACCGCTCAATGGCCGCGCTCGGACGTTTGCGTCAATCCCGCCTGCGGCGCAACCGGCACGCAGGAGGATCTGCCGTTCGCGGACACTCCCGCCAGGATCATGAGCTACACCGCGGATCGGCTCGCCTATACCCCCAGTCCTCCCGCCTGCTACGGCATGGTGCAGTTCGAAGGCGGAGGCCGCCTGATGATGGACTTCACCGACGTGGACGAGGACGAACTGGATGTCGGCCTGGCCTTGCGCCTGAGTTTTCGCATCAAGGCAAGCGACAGCGCACGCGGCTACACCCGCTATTTCTGGAAGGCGACCGTCGCCGACCCATTGGAGAACAGGCATGGCAACGGGAATTCGTGACAAGGTGGTAATTCTTGGGATGGGCTGCTCGCATTTCGGCGAGCGCTGGGACCGCAGCGCCGAAAACCTGGCAGTGGAGGCTTTCAATGAATGCCTGCAGGATGCCGGGATAGACAAGGCACAGATCCAGGCGGCCTGGCTGGGAACCGGAATCGAAACGCAACACCTGGGCAGCGGAGGCGTTCCGCTGGGCGTCGCCCTGCGGCTTCCCAACATCCCGGTCTCCCGGGTTGAGAACTTCTGCGCCTCGGGCTCGGAAGCGCTGCGCGGCGCCGCCTATGCGGTCGCGTCGGGCGCCTGCGATTTTGCGTTGGCCTTCGGCGTTGAAAAACTGAAGGACACGGGTTACGGAGGCCTTCCTCAGCGTCCACGCGGCCCCTTGAACGACATCGTGTGGCCGAACATCAGCGCGCCCGGATCGTTTGCGCAGCTTGCCAGCGCCTATCGCGCCAAACACGGCATCGACGCGCGGGACCTGAAACGCGCGATCGCCCACGTGTCCGTGAAAAGCCACGCCAACGCCGTCCGAAATCCCAAAGCGCATCTGCGTAAATCGATCAGCATGGACGATGCGATCAACGCGCCGATGATCGCCGAGCCGCTTGGCCTGTACGACTGCTGCGGCGTCTCCGACGGGGCCGCCTGCGCCATCCTGACGACGCCGGACATCGCCAGCGGACTGGGCAAGCGCGACCTGGTGGCGATCAAGGCGCTGCAACTGGCCGTATCCAGCGGCAGCGAGGCAGGCCATGACAGCTGGGACGGCAGCTACTTCCAGACCACTCGGGTGGCATCGGCCCGCGCCTATGAAGAAGCGGGAATAGGTCGGCCGCGCGAACAGATAGACCTGCTGGAAGTGCATGACTGCTTCTCCATTACGGAACTGGTGACGATGGAGGACATGCATATTTCGGCGGAAGGCCGGGCAGCCCAGGATGTGCTTGACGGCTTCTACGATGCGGACGGCACGATCCCCTGCCAGATCGATGGGGGTCTCAAGTGCTTCGGCCACCCCATCGGCGCGACCGGGCTGCGCATGGCCTATGAAATGTACCTGCAGATGCTAGGGCGCGCCGGCGCCCGTCAACGCACCGATGATCCCACGATCGGCGTGATCCACAACCTGGGCGGCTTTCCCTGGCAGAACGTGTGCAGCGTCTCTGTGCTGGGCAGGTACGGCGCCTGACCGGCGCTTCCAAGGCAGTCCAAAAGGAGAGAAACGTGTTGATGGATGAATACCAATCACCCTGGCGTACCCATGAAGTCGAACAATTCCAGCAAACTGCACGCCGCTACTGGACAAGCGAATTGTTGCCCCACCTGGAGGCCTGGGAAAAACAGGGCCATACCGACCGCGTCGTTTGGAATCGCCTGGGCGAGATGGGTTTCCTGCTGGCGGACCTGCCGTCGGAGCATGGCGGCGGCGATGGCGACTACGCCCACCTTGCCGCGCTGGTGGAAGTCAGCGCGGAATGCGGCTTCGGCCCCGGCTTCGGTCCGCACTACATCGTTGCACAGTACCTGCATCACTATGGCAGCGAGGAGCAAAAGCGGCGCTGGCTGCCCGGCATGGCCAGCGGCGATATCGTCGCATCCATCGGCATGTCCGAGCCCGGCGCCGGCTCCGACCTGCAAGGCATCAAGACGCGCGCGCGGCTGGACGGCCACAGCTACGTGATCAATGGCTCAAAGACGTTCAATACCAACGGGCATCATGCCGATCTGGTGATGCTGGCGGTCAAGACGGACGCCAGCCTGGGAGCCAAGGGCGTATCGCTGTTGATGGTGGAAACGCGCGACCTGGCGGGCTTCCGCCGCGGCGAGCCACTGGACAAGATCGGGCTCAAGGCTCAGGACACGGTGGAGCTGTTCTTCGACGACGTCAAAGTGCCTTCGGCCAACCTGCTGGGGGCTCGGGAAGGCCAGGGATTCTCCCAGATGATGGCGCAGTTGCCCTATGAGCGCCTGCTGATCGGCATACGCGCCGTCGCCAATATCGAACGGGCCTTGCGATTGACGCTGGAACACGTGCACCAACGCCAGGCGTTCGGCCAATCCCTGTTCAAGTTGCAGAACACCCGCTTCGAACTCGCCGAGATGAAAACGGAGGCCGCGCTGGCGCGGGTCTTCATCGACCAATGCATCGGCTGGCAGCAACAAGGACGGCTCGACGCGGCCACTGCCGCCATGGCGAAGTGGTGGGGCACGCAGAAGGAATGCGAAACGATAGACCGCTGCCTGCAGCTCTTCGGCGGCTATGGCTTCATGCGCGAGTATCCGATCGCTCGCATGTACATGGACTCGCGCGGCCAGAAGATCTACGGCGGCGCCAATGAGGTGATGAAGGAAATCATCGCCCGCCAACTGGTGCAGAAATGACGAAGGAACGCAACGCCATGACGGGCCCCCTGGCCGGGCTCAAGGTACTGGACATCGCCACGGTCCTGGCCGGCCCCTTCGCCGCCACGCTGCTCGCCGACTACGGCGCCGACGTGCTCAAG
>JBEBRC010000160.1:0-8159 GCA_040395055.1 Steroidobacter denitrificans | reverse complement strand
TTACATGCGGCTTCGAACGTTCAAACTTCTCTTTGGCCACAACGGCGATCCTCTAAAAAGATTTGGTAGCTGTCTGTTGCGAATCTATCCGGTCGCCTCGTCCGTCACGGATGAGGCGACCATTCAACCGTTAACTCTCTCGAAGAATCCTTACGGCTTCTTCGTGATGGCGGCGGCGACATTGCTCGGCACTTCCATGTACTTGGCGAACTCCATCGTATACGTCGCACGGCCCTGGCTCATCGAGCGCATGGACGTGGAGTACTGGAACATCTCCGCCAGCGGCACTTCCGCGGTCACCACCTTGCCGGATATCGAATCTTCCATGCCGATGATCTGGCCGCGCCGGCGATTGAGATCGCCGACGATGTCGCCGTAATAATCTTCGGGCGTCACGACCTCGACCTTCATGACGGGCTCCAGGATGACCGGCTTGGCCTTGGCCATCGCTTCCTTGAACGCCATGGAGCCGGCGATCTTGAACGCCATTTCGTTCGAGTCGACATCATGGTAGGAGCCGTCGAACAAGGTCGCCTTCACGTCCACGACCGGATAGCCGGCCAGTACGCCGTTCTCGGTTGCTTCCTTGATGCCCTTGTCCACTGCCGGGATGTACTCCCGCGGCACCGTACCGCCAACGATGGCGTTGACGAACTCGTAGCCTTTGCCTTCCTCGGCAGGCTCGAGCGTGATCCAGACGTGTCCGTACTGGCCACGGCCACCGGACTGGCGCACGAACTTGCCTTCCTGCTCCACCTTGGCGCGGATGGTCTCGCGGTAGGCGACCTGCGGCTTGCCGACATTGGCCTCGACCTTGAACTCGCGCTTCAAGCGATCGACGATGATTTCCAGATGCAGCTCGCCCATGCCGGCGATGATCGTCTGCCCCGACTCCTGATCGGTAGACATGCGAAACGACGGGTCTTCCTTCGCCAGGCGCTGCAGCGCCATGCCCATCTTCTCCTGGTCGGCTTTCGTCTTCGGCTCGACCGCCACCGAGATGACGGGCTCCGGGAAGTCCATTTTCTCGAGCTGGATGACGTGCTCGGAGTCACACAGGGTGTCGCCGGTATTCACGTCCTTCAGGCCCACGGCTGCGGCGATGTCGCCGGCGCGAACTTCCTTGATCTCGCTGCGCTCGCTGGCATGCATCTGCAACAGGCGGCCGATCCGCTCCCTCTTGTCCTTCGCCGCATTGGTCACGGTGTCGCCGGAATTCAGCACACCCGAATAGACACGGAAAAACGTCAGGCTGCCCACGAATGGATCGTTCAGGATCTTGAACGCGAGCGCGGAGAACTTCTCATCGTCGCTGGCCTTACGGATCGTTTCGCCACCATCCGGCAGCGTGCCCTTGACTGGCGGCATTTCGGTCGGCGACGGCATGTACTCCACGACGGCATCCAGCATGGCCTGCACGCCCTTGTTCTTGAATGCCGAACCGCAGACGCACAATACGATCTCGTTGCGGATCGAGCGCTCGCGCAGCCCCTTCTTGATCTCTTCGACGGTGAGCTCACCGCCTTCCAGGTACTTGTTCAGCAGCTCTTCATTGGCTTCGGCGGCGGCCTCGACCAGCTTCGAGCGCCACTCATCGCACTCGGCCCGCATCTCCTCGGGGATGTCGCGGTATTCGAACTTCATGCCCTGCACGCTGGGATCCCACCAGATTTCCTTCATCTGGATCAGATCGACGACTCCCTCGAAGGTGTCCTCGGCGCCGATCGGCAGCTGTATCGGCACGGGCACGCCCCGCAGGCGCGTCTTGATCTGCTCGACGCAGCGCAGGAAGTTGGCGCCCGCGCGATCCATCTTGTTGACGAATGCGATGCGCGGCACCTGGTACTTGTTCATCTGCCGCCAGACTGTTTCGGACTGCGGCTGCACGCCCGCCACGGCGCAGAAGACGGCGACGGCGCTATCCAATACGCGCAGGCTGCGCTCGACTTCGATCGTGAAATCGACGTGCCCGGGGGTGTCGATGATGTTGATGCGATGTTCCGGGAAAGCGCCATCCATGCCTTTCCAGAAGCACGTCGTGGCGGCGGACATGATCGTGATGCCGCGCTCCTGCTCCTGCTCCATGAAATCCATGGTCGCGGCGCCGTCGTGCGTTTCGCCGATCTTGTGCGAGACACCAGTATAGAAAAGGATGCGCTCGGTGGTCGTTGTCTTGCCCGCATCAATGTGGGCGGAGATGCCGATGTTCCGATATCGCTCGATGGGAGTAGTACGTGGCACGGTAGTCTTCTCTAGGGGCGGGCGGTCAGGCGGACGATCCTGATAGCGGGCGCAAGCATCAGCTGGCGTCCGCCATCATCTCCGAACCGCGGGTCAATCTTTACCAGCGGTAATGGGCGAATGCCTTGTTGGCTTCGGCCATGCGATGTGTGTCTTCGCGCTTGCGCACTGCAGCACCGCGATTCTCCGAGGCATCGAGCAGCTCGCCGGCCAATCGCTGCGCCATCGATTTCTCGCTGCGCGCCTGGGCCGCATCGATCACCCAGCGCATGGCCAATGTCTGGCGCCGGGCAGCTCGAACTTCCACCGGAACCTGGTAAGTGGCGCCACCGACGCGGCGGCTCTTCACCTCGACGGTCGGCTTGACGTTTTCCAGCGCCGTGGTCAGCAGCTCGATGGAGTGATCGCCTTCCTTGCCGGTCTTTTCCGCGATGCGATCCACTGCACCATAGACGATTTTCTCGGCGACCGACTTCTTGCCGCGCTCCATGACCATGTTGACGAACTTCGCCAGCAGCAAACTGTTGAAGCGCGGGTCGGGAAGAATCGTGCGAGTCGGGGCCGAAGCTCTACGGGACATTTATGTATACCGCAATGTTGATGATGTGAATGGCAGGATGCGATCGAACGATCACTTTTTCGGACGCTTGGCGCCGTACTTGGAACGGCTCTGGCGGCGATCCGTCACGCCAGCGCAATCGAGCGTGCCGCGCACCGTGTGGTAGCGCACGCCCGGCAAATCCTTGACACGGCCACCGCGGATCAGCACCACCGAGTGCTCCTGCAGATTGTGGCCTTCGCCGCCGATATAGCTGATGACTTCAAAGCCATTGGTCAGGCGTACTTTGGCCACTTTGCGCAACGCGGAGTTCGGCTTCTTCGGCGTCGTGGTGTAGACGCGAGTGCAAACGCCGCGCTTTTGCGGACATGATTCCAGGGCCGGCACCTTGGTCTTGTACTTCGGCGACGACCGAGGCTTGCGAACGAGCTGACTGATGCTGGCCATAACCTTTGATTCCAGAAGAAAAATATGAATCCCTGAAGAAACACGAGGCCGCCCCCCTGATTACGCCAGGGAGCGGCCCGGTAAACTATCGTGACAGGCGGGCGGGTGGCTGTGGCGCCGGCCGATCAAAGGGGCGCGATTGTAGAAACCGCCCCCCCAAGTGTCAACCGGCGTCTCCACCGTACGGGCACGCCCTGGACGCAGGACCCGCCGGACGCGGCGGTTCGACGCAGCATCCGGGCGCCACGTCGCGCCCGATCCCCCTGCCTGCGCGGCACCACGGCTTACTCCGCCGGAGCGCTCGCCTCGTCCGACACCGGCTCCTCGGCATCCGAGGTCCCGCCACTGACATCCATGAAACCGCGACTGGGGCCAGCCTCGTGGTGGCGCCGCCGCGAATGGTAGAACGAGCCCGTTCCCGCCGGGATGAGCCGGCCGACGATCACGTTTTCCTTCAACCCGCGCAGGTCGTCCTTCAGGCCGCGCACCGCCGCTTCGGTCAGCACACGGGTGGTTTCCTGGAAGGAGGCGGCCGAGATGAACGACTCCGTGGCCAGCGATGCCTTGGTAATACCCAGCAACACCGGCTCGGTACGGGCCTCGAGCTTGCCCTGCTCGACAATTCTCTCGTTCACGTCCGTGACCCGGGCGCGATCCAGCTGTTCCCCGCGCAGCAGGGTGGTGTCGCCGGCATGCGCGATCTCAACCTTGCGCAGCATCTGGCGAATGATCACCTCGATGTGCTTGTCGTTGATCTTCACGCCCTGCAGCCGGTAGACGTCCTGGATCTCTCGCACCAGGTAGTTCGCCAGGGAGGGAACGCCCTGCAGACGCAGAATATCGTGCGGATTGGGCTCGCCATCGGCGATCACCTCCCCGCGCTCGATCATCTCGCCTTCGAACACGTTCAGGTGGCGCCACTTCGGGATCAGCTCCTCGTACTTCTCCCCCTGCTCGTCGGTGATCACCAGGCGCCGCTTGCCCTTGGTTTCCTTGCCGAAGCTCACCGTTCCGGTGTATTCGGCGAGAATCGCCGATTCCTTCGGCTTGCGGGCCTCGAACAAGTCCGCAACACGCGGCAGGCCGCCGGTGATGTCGCGGGTCTTGGAGGACTCTTGCGGGATACGGGCAATGACGTCGCCGACCGAGACCTTGGCACCGTCCTCCAGGCTCACGATCGCGCCGGCAGGCAGCGCGTAGACTGCCGGGATGTCCGTATTCGCGAACGTCACTTCCTTGCCCTTGGCGTTCACCAGCTTGACGACAGGACGCAGGTCCTTGCCGCTGGAGCCCCGCTGCTTGGGATCCATGACGACGGTACTGGTCAGGCCGGTCACCTCGTCGACCTGGCTCTGCACGGTCACACCGTCGACGAAATCCTGGAACTTGATGAAGCCGGCTACCTCGGTGATGACCGGGTGCGTATGGGGATCCCAGGTCGCGACGATCTGTCCCGGCTCGATCGGATCACCGTCATTGACGGTAATGACCGCACCGTAGGGAATCTTGTAGCGCTCTCGTTCGCGACCAAACTCGTCGATGACGCCCAGCTCGCCGGAACGCGAGGTGGCGACCCAGTGCCCCTTCTCATGGTGCACGGTCTTCAAGTTGTGCAGGCGCGCCGCACCCTTGCCCTTCGTCTCCACCGAGTTCGCTGCTGCCGCTCGCGAGGCCGCACCACCGATGTGGAAGGTACGCATCGTGAGCTGCGTGCCCGGCTCGCCGATCGACTGCGCCGCGATGACGCCGACCGCCTCGCCGAGATTGATGCGGTGGCCGCGGGCCAGGTCGCGCCCGTAGCACTGCGCGCACACGCCGTAGCGGGTCTGGCAGCTGATTGGCGAGCGCACCTTGACCTGGTCGACGCCTTCGCTCTCGAGGATTTTCACTACCTGCTCGTCGATCAGGGTACCGGCCTCGATCACCACTGCATCGCCGCTGGGCCTGAGCACATCCTCGGCCGCGACACGACCCAGTACCCGCTCGCCCAGACCTTCGACCACGTCGCCGCCCTCGACGATCGGAGTCATCGTGAGTCCGTTGGAAGTGCCGCAGTCGGTTTCGGTGACCACCAGATCCTGCGCCACATCCACCAGACGGCGAGTGAGATAGCCGGAGTTCGCTGTCTTCAGCGCCGTATCGGCCAAACCCTTGCGCGCGCCGTGGGTGGAAATGAAGTACTGCATGGCGTTCAGGCCTTCACGGAAGTTGGCCGTGATCGGTGTCTCGATGATCGAGCCATCCGGCTTGGCCATCAGGCCGCGCATGCCTGCAAGCTGGCGAATCTGCGCTGCCGAACCTCTGGCGCCCGAGTCCGCCATCATGTAGATCGAATTGAAGGACTTCTGGGTAACGGTGAAGCCCTTCGCATTGGTCACGTCCTCGACGCCAAGCTTGTCCATCATGGCCTTGGCAACCTGATCGTTGGTGCGCGACCAGATATCGACGACCTTGTTGTAGCGCTCGCCGTTCGTTACCAGACCGGAGGCGTACTGCTCCTGAATCTCCTTTACCTCGCGCTCGGCTCCGCCCAGGATCTTGCCCTTCTGCTGCGGCACGACCATGTCATCGACGCCGATCGACACGCCAGCGCGCGTCGCATAGGCGAAGCCCATGTACATCAGCTGGTCGGCGAACACCACCGTCTCCTTCAGGCCGACGCTGCGATAGCACAGATTGATGGCGCCGGAGATCGCCTTCTTGGTCATGTCGCGGTTGACCGCGTCGAATGACAGGCCTTGCGGCAGGATTTCCGAGAGCAGCGCCCGACCGACGGTGGTATCCACCACGCGATGCCGCGCAACCAGGCTGTCGTCCTCCTGGCGGACGTATTCCTGGACGCGCACCTTGACCCTGGCCTGCAGTTCGGCGACGCGGCCTTCATAGGCCCGGTGCACTTCCTGCACGTCGGTGAACATCATGCCCTCGCCCATCGCGTTGACCCGCTCGCGAGTCATGTAGTACAGGCCCAGCACGACGTCCTGCGACGGCACGATGATCGGATCGCCGTTCGCCGGCGAAAGGATATTGTTCGACGACATCATCAGCGCGCGCGCTTCGAGCTGCGCCTCGAGGGACAGCGGCACGTGCACGGCCATCTGGTCGCCGTCGAAGTCGGCGTTGAATGCCGTACACACCAGCGGATGCAGCTGAATCGCCTTGCCTTCGATCAGCACCGGCTCGAATGCCTGGATGCCCAGGCGATGCAGCGTCGGCGCACGATTGAGCAGCACGGGATGTTCGCGGATGACTTCTTCGAGAATGTCCCAGACTTCCGGACCTTCCCGCTCCACCATGCGCTTGGCGGCCTTGATCGTCGAAGCCTCGCCTCGCAGCTGGAGCTTGGAGAAAATGAACGGCTTGAACAACTCGAGCGCCATTTTCTTCGGCAGGCCGCACTGGTGCAGGCGCAGGGTGGGCCCCACGACGATGACCGAGCGACCCGAGTAGTCGACGCGCTTGCCCAGCAAGTTCTGGCGGAAACGCCCCTGCTTGCCCTTGATCATGTCGGCCAGCGACTTCAGCGGACGCTTGTTGGTGCCTGTGATGGCTCGGCCGCGCCGGCCGTTGTCGAGCAGCGCATCGACGGCTTCCTGCAACATTCGCTTTTCGTTGCGCACGATGATGTCCGGCGCATTCAACTCCAGCAGCCGGCGCAGGCGATTGTTGCGATTGATGACGCGGCGGTACAGATCGTTCAGATCCGACGTGGCGAAGCGGCCGCCGTCCAAAGGCACCAGCGGACGCAGATCCGGCGGCAGCACCGGCAGCACGGTCAGAACCATCCACTCCGGCTTGTTGCCGGACTCGATGAACGACTCCACCAGCTTCAGGCGCTTCGTGAGGCGCTTGATCTTGGTCTCGGAGTTCGTGCCCAGGATCTCCTCGCGGACCTTGAGCACTTCCGCCGGCAAATCCAAGGACTTCAGCAGCTCGAACACCGCCTCGGCGCCCATGCGGGCGTCGAACTCATCGCCGTGCTCCTCGATCGCCTCCAGATACAGCTCATCCGTCAACAATTGGCCACGCTGCAACGGCGTCATGCCAGGCTCGATGACGACAAATGCTTCGAAATACAGCACGCGCGCGATCTCGCGCAGGGTCATGTCCAGCACCATCCCCAGGCGCGAAGGCAGGGACTTCAGGAACCAGATATGCGCAGTGGGGCTGGCGAGTTCGATGTGGCCCATCCGCTCGCGGCGCACCTTGGACTGGGTCACCTCGACGCCGCACTTCTCGCACACCACGCCGCGATGCTTCAGGCGCTTGTACTTGCCGCAAAGGCACTCGTAATCCTTTACCGGGCCAAATATTTTCGCGCAGAACAGGCCATCGCGCTCCGGCTTGAACGTACGATAGTTGATCGTCTCGGGCTTCTTCACCTCGCCGAACGACCACGAGCGGATCATCTCCGGCGAAGCGAGCCCAATACGGATCGAGTCGAAGTTCTCGACCGGAGTGTGCTGCTTGAACAACTTCAGTAGATCTTTCATCTGGTTCACCTAACTAGTCACTTACCAGCCAAGTCGCGACAGTCCTGGCGAAGACACTTTCCTTGTCTTGCGCGCGTTCTGTTCGTGGCGCTCGGCGCGGTCCCGCCGGGTCGGTAGCCGACCCGGCGCCTGGTGCACTCAAAAAAACTTCGGCCGCATCATCCCTTCTCCGCTTCCTGCTCCAGCTCCATATTGATGCCGAGCGAGCGGATCTCCTTGACGAGTACGTTGAAGGACTCCGGCATGCCGGCCTTCATCTCGTGATTGCCATCGACGATTGCCTTGTACATCTGCGTGCGGCCGTTCACGTCGTCGGACTTGACCGTGAGCATCTCCTGCAGCGTGTAGGAAGCGCCGTACGCCTCCAGCGCCCACACTTCCATTTCGCCGAAGCGCTGGCCGCCGAACTGCGCCTTGCC
>JBEBRC010000159.1:0-8191 GCA_040395055.1 Steroidobacter denitrificans | reverse complement strand
TGAATTAGGGCATTGAGGCTAAAGATCGTCTGTACAGGGTTGCCCAGGTTGCGGAAAGTAGCCGCTATCATGAGCAGTCCTGTCATTGCGCGGCCGAATCCCTACCTCATCACCCTGGTTGCCGGGCGCACTTACTACTGGTGCCGCTGCGGCCGCTCCCGCACGCAGCCGTTCTGCGATGGTTCGCATCGAGGCACCGGATTCGCTCCCCTGAAATACGTCGCCGGCCAGGACGGCGAAGAGGTCCTTTTCTGTGGCTGCAAACACACGGCCACGGCGCCATTTTGCGACGGCGCCCATACCAATCTGCCGGGCGGCTCGCCGCTGGATGATCCCGACAGCCCGGAGAATCGCGCCATTCGTTTGGTGGAGGAGCGTACAGGACCAAGAACCCTGCTCAATGGCGATTGCTATGTCATCACGCCCTCGCAGGCATCGACGGACAGTCGCGGTGCATTGCACTACGCCTACCTTATCTCGCGCGAACTCGGTGCACGCTACCAGACACAGGTCGTCCTTGAAGTCGGCGCGGAGTCCTCCCCACCGCTCTGCTTTCCGGATTGCGACGTCATCCTGTTCGTTGAGTCGGGCAACGGCACGATCATCATCTCCGGCCGCCCATTTCAGGTGCGCGCAACCGACGGGCTGCACGTCCGACCCGCCGAGGCCTTCGCGCTGATTGCCGCGCAAGCATCGACGCTACGGGTCTTTGCGCTCGCCAGTCCTGGCAGCCAAATGATGTGGCTTGAACGGATGCCTGAGAATTTCGATGCGAACTATGCTCAACGAATCGTATCGGTCGATACGGAGCAACGTGTCGCGATGGGGCCACGGTACTTCCAGCGCCTGGTCGATCACAGGATCGGGTCCGAGGTGATCACTCAATTCATCGGCCACATCCCCCCTTCCAAGGCCGCTGCGCATCGTCATCTGTACGAGGAAACGATCATCGTTCTATCCGGGGAAGGATGCATATGGACCGAAGATCGCAAGGCCAAGGTTCGTGCCGGGGATGTCATCTTCCTGCCGCGCAAGCAACTACATTCATTGCAAGCCTTATCGAGCGCGGGGATGGACGTTGTCGGCGTGATCTGCCCGGGAAACAATCCCAGCATCAACTACTACTGATTCGCCTGGAAAGGATCGACCAGGCTGACTGCATTGCCCGGCAGCGGCCGACTGAGTGATTCGTCATCCGATAACAAGGGGGCTTTGGTCATGATTACTCCACCTCATGCCGGATCCACGCTGGTCATCTCCCTGGCCGGCATGGCCTGTGCCGTCCTGCCGCAGCAACCCGCAACGGCGGCCACCGCCACGCGCGGCAACGTCACGCTCGAGGAGGTGACCGTGACAGCCAGCAAACGGGGCGAGGAGTCGACACAAAGCATTCCCAGCGCCATCCAGGCGATCTCTGGATCCCAGTTGGCGACCCGCGGCGCGACCGAGTTTGCCGATTACGTCGGCCAGGTACCCAGCCTGTCCTTCAACGACCTGGGACCTGGCGACAAGAAATACGTCATCCGCGGCATTACCTCGACCGGTCCGGCGACCGTGGGCGTGTACTACGACGAAGCCGTCATCACCGCCTCCAACGCCAACGACGGCGGCGGCCGCAACGCGGATATCCGCTTGTTCGACCTGGAGCGCATCGAAGTACTCAAGGGCCCGCAAGGCACTTTGTATGGCGCCAGCTCGATGAGCGGCACCATCCGCTACATTACCCGCAAACCGGTACTGGACGCCGTCGAAGGCTATATCCAGACCGAGGTCTCGGATACCGCGCGATCCGGCTCCGTCAACTACAACGCCAACGGTGCCATCAACCTGCCCGTCGTCGACAACAAGCTTGCGCTTCGCATCACCGGATGGCATGTGCATAACGCGGGCTTCATCGACGATGTGCGTATTCCCGCAGGCACGGTGCGCGACGCCAATGATGAGACGACCCAAGGCGGACGGCTGACGCTGCGCTGGCAGCCCGTACAGAGTCTCAACATCCTCGCCACCACCACTACCCAATCGACGCACTCCGGGGGTTCGTCGCGCTATACGCCAGCCGGCGCACAGTCCTTCGGCGATGCCGCCGCCGGCTTCCCACCGGTACCCGGCGGCGATCTCATCAACACCGACCTGGCCCTGAGTCCGTGGGACGAGAAGCTCAAGGTGTATGGCCTGACGGCCGAGTACACGCATGCGGCCGGCATCTTCACCGCCACCTCGAATTACTTCGATCGGCACATCGACTACGCCTTCGATTCCTCCCCCATCCTGTTTTTCTTTGGTGTGCCTTTTTCCGCTGTGACCCTCCAGCCGCAGGAGCGACGGATCGTCTCCAGCGAACTGCGCTATGCCTCCACCTTCGGCGGTCCGGTCAATTTCGTGGCAGGCGCCTTCCATCAGGATGAAAAAAGTGATTTCGCGGTGAATGTGGTCAAGACCAACGCCCTGGGAAGGCCAAGCGGCCCCTTCAGTCCGCTCGACAGCGACGACGCCCTGCAGAACCCGGAGGGCAACACCTTCTTCGGGCGCACGGACATCAACGATCTCGAGCAGTACGCGGTATTCGGCGAGGTCACGTTCGCCCTCAGCGACAAACTTTCGCTCCTGGCCGGCGTGCGCTATTTCCACTCCGAACAGGACAGTGCGCAGGAAACCACCCATCCCTTCGGCGGCTTCGGCCCGAACATTCCCGAGGGCATACAAACCAATACCGCCACCGGTGAGAAGACGACCTTCAAACTGAACCTGTCCTACCTGACCGGCTTCGGCCTGGTATACGCCACGGTATCGGAGGGATTCCGCGTGGGCGGCACCAACGCCGCGAACCTGCCCTTCGCCAGCGGCATCCCGCCAAGCTATGGGCCGGACAAGCTGCGCAACTACGAAATCGGCGCCAAGTCCGAGTTTCTCGAGCAGCGATTGCGCCTGAATGCCGCCGCCTATGCCATCCGTTGGGAAGACATCCAGATCCAGGCCATCGATGCGACGGGAGCCTTCCCCTTCACCACCAATGCCGGTACGGCAAGCGTGGATGGCGTCGAGCTGGAAGCAAATGTCCTGTTCGCACCGGGGCTGCAACTGGACTTCGGCGGCTCCTACCAGGAGGCGAAGCTGACCGAGGACCAGCCACTCATCCCCAACAATCCCAATCTCGGCCAGGACGGCGACCTGCTGCCCAAGGTGCCGAAGCTCCAGTTCAGCGCGGCGCTCACCTATTCCTTTCCACTGGGCGAAAGCGACATGAGCCTGCGCGCCGAAGTCAATTATCGCGACAGCACCAATACGCAATACAACACGGCCAGTCCGTTCAATGTGCCGCTGGACTCCTACGAGATCGTGAACCTGCGCGCGAATCTCGACTGGAACGACTGGACCTTGAGCGCCTTCGCCAAGAACGTCTTCGACGAACGGGCGCAGATCGACGCCATTGCATCGGACCAGGATCCGTTGGCGCGCATCACTACCCGACCAAGAACGATCGGCGTGGCGGTGACACGCCAGTTCTGATGACCCGGCGCCGCAAGCGCTGCAAGCAGGCCTGATCCACGCATGCCCACGCTGTCGATCATCGAGCGCGAACACGGCCTGCATCAGGGGCTGTCCAAATCCCAGATCGTCATGATCGGCCTGGGAGGCGCGATCGGCACCGGGCTCTTCATGGGCAGCGGCATCGCCATCGGCTATGCCGGACCGGCGGTGATCGTCAGCTACGCCATCGCCGCCTTCGCCGCGCTGGTCATGGTGTTCAGTCTTTCGGAAATGGCGGTGGTCCATCCGGCCGCCGGTTCATTCGGCACCTATGCCGAGGCCTATCTCAACCCCTGGGCCGGGTTCACCGTGCGCTACACCTATTGGATCGCCCAGGTCATTGCCATCGGCGGGGAAGCCGTCGCGGCCGGTGTGTACATGACTTTCTGGTTTCCGGGGATACCGGTATGGATCTGGTCGATCGGATTCTGCATCGTGTTGCTGTACGTCAATTCGCGCGCGGTCGGCAACTTCGGCACCTTCGAATTCTGGTTCGCCATGATCAAGGTCGTTGCCATCGTGATCTTCATCATCCTCGGCGCCGCCACGATCCTGGGCGTCGGTTTGGAACCAGTAGGCCTGCACAACCTCACCAAGCTGCCCGGCGGCTTCATGCCGCATGGATTCGGGGGGGTATGGATGGCAGTCATCATCGGCGTGTTCTCCTTCAACGGCATCGAGGTGATCGCGGTCACCTCCGGCGAGGTGAAGGACCCGCAGAAGGCGATACCGGCCGCGCTGCGTACCATGGTGCTGCGCTTGTTCCTGTTCTACCTGCTGGCGCTGACCATCATCGTCGCGGTCGTGCCATGGATGGAGACCGGCGCCAAGGTAGTGCAAGAGAGTCCGTTCGTGCGGGTGTTTTCCTATTCCGGCGTCAGCCATGCGGCAGGCATCATGAACTTCGTGGTCATCAGCGCGGCGCTATCGAGCATGAATACCAACGTCTACTTGTGCTCGAGGATGTTGTTCTCCTTGTCCCGGGGCAACTATGCCCCACGATTCCTGGGACGGCTGAGCAAGAACGGCACGCCGGTCGCGGCCATCCTGATCTCCGGGGCATGCATTCTGCTGGCCGCCGCCGTCTCCAAGCTCACACCCTACGCCTACAACTACCTGTTCGGCGTTGCACTGTTCGGTGCCATTACCGTATGGATGTTCATCCTGGCGAGCCATCTGAGCTTTCGACGCCACCACAAGGCCGCCGACCTGCCGGTACGCATGCCGTTCTTTCCCGTGATGCAGATTGCCGGGCTGCTATTGCTCGCGGGCGTTCTGATCACCATGGGGCTGGATACCGAGTTCTGGAATATTTCCTGGATCGTGGGCGTGCCATGGCTGATCGCGATCTCGATCGCCTACTTTGCCTGGCAGGCGAAGCGCCGGGTCGAAGCCCCGGCGCAAGCCCAGCTCTAGCCCGAATCGGATGAGCATTTACCGATGAGCATTCGACGCCAGTACACGTACCACCTCGAGTCGACTGCAGAGGATCTCGCCGTGGACGCGGCGCTAGTGGCTCGAGCCGGGAACGGCGCCGGCGAGAATCGTGGACAACATGCCGGCGCCGAGATTGCCTCCGGACACCACCGCGCAGACCCTGCGCTGGGGGTATTGGCCGAACAATGCCGCCGCCACGGATACGGCGCCGGCGCCTTCGGCAATGACCTGGTTTTCTTGCGCCATGATCCGGATGGCCGAGGCGACCTGCGCCAACGACACCGTGATCGTGGCGTCGATCGACTCGCCCGCCAAACGCCACATTTCCGGCAAGATGCTGGCGTATCCCACACCGCTGACGAAACCTGCCTCGCAGGGCGCGGCGACGACGGCACCGGCGCGCCGTGCAGTGGCCAGCGGCTGTGCGCTTGCCAATTCGCAGGCGATTATTTTCATCTGCGGCTTCAGGGCGCGCACGGCGCAGGCGATGCCGCAAGCGAGCCCACCGCCGCCAAACGGCACCAGGATGGCTTCCAGCAGTGGCGCCTGCTCCAGGATCTCGAGACCGATCGTGCCATCGCCGGCGAGCGCCGCCGGGTCGCGCACGGCATCGACGTACAGCCCTGGCTGCTGCGGATGGCCGCCGGTCTCGATGGCATGCCACCACTCATCGAAGGAGAGCTCGACGATGCGCGCGCCCAGCGACCGCAAACGCCTCAGTTTCGCTTCAGGCGCATCATCAGGCACCAAGGCTGTGGCCGGCACACCCAGACGGCGGGCCATCCACGCCACGGCCAGGGCACTGTTGCCGGAACTCGCGGTGTACAGGCCCGCGGCCAGTGACGCCAGTGGACGGGTCAATAGCGCATTGCCAATGGGTCGAACCTTGAAGGAACCCGTGGGCTGGAGATTTTCCAGCTTGAGAAAGATGTCCTTGTCCGGCGGCCCGGCATCGCAATGCAGCAATGGAGAACGAATCACCACTGCATCCAGCCGCGCCTGCGCGCTGCGGATGTCGCACAAGGGGACGGAACGGATTTCATCCAGCATGGCTTTAATTTCACAGCCCCTACGGGAGAGCAAACCATGACCCATGATTTTATGGCACTTCGACGCGAATTTCCGCTGTTGGAGCGAAAAACCTACCTCAACAGCGGCTCCTACTGCGCCTTGGCCAACAGCGTCAAGAATGCCTTCCAGGCCTACATGGACGATCGCCTGCTGGTGGGCGCCAACTGGGATGTCTGGGTGACCAAGAACGAGGCGGTCCGTCATGCCATGGCCGCCGTCCTGCGCGCCCATCCGGATGAGATAGCCGTCACGGCTTCGGCCTCCGCCGGCATCAACGCCTTGGCCAGCGCCCTGGATTTCACTCCAGGGCGCAACAAGGTGATCGTCAGCGATTTCGAATTCCCCACCAATGCGCAGATCTGGCACGCGCAGGAACGACGAGGCGCACAAGTCATTCATGTTCCTGCCGCCGATGACGGATACATCCCGCTGGAACATTTCGCGGCACTGATCGATGAGCAAACGGCTCTGGTCGCCGTGACCCTGGTGTGCTTTCGCAACGGCGCCAAACTGGACATTCCGGGCATCGTTCGCCTGGCACAGGCCAAGGGGGCACGGGTCCTGCTGGATTGCTACCAGGGCGTCGGCGCGCTGCGCGTCGACGTCAAGGCCCTGGATGTGGATTTCGCCGTGGGTGGCATGCTCAAGTATTTGCTCGGCACCGCCGGCATCGGCTTTCTGTATGTTCGAGATACGTTGATCCCCTCGCTGCTCCCGACCCATTCAGGCTGGTTCGCACAGGAGGACATCAGCGCGATGGATATTTACGCGAATCGCCCCTCTCCAACCGCGCGCCGCTTCGAGGCCGGCACGCCCCCGGTCGTGAACTGCTACGCTGCCGAGGCCGGCTTGAAATTCATTCTCGAGGTAGGTACGGATGCGATCGAAGCACGCGTGATGCAGTTGACCCGCCGCTGTATGGAACGTTTGCAGGAGATCGGCTGGCCCAGCGTGACACCGCCGCAGGACGCACGGCGTGGATCGATGATCGCCATCCCATCGCAGGATGGTGCGCAGCTATGCGCCAGATTACTGGAGCGCGGCATCGTGACCTCCCACCGCGACAACAACCTGCGCGCCACTTTTCATTTTTATAATACCGATTCGGACACGGACACCTTCATTGCCGCCATGGCCGACAATCGTGCCGCGCTGCGCTAGCGTGCCGCGCCGCGCCGCCGCGCTGGGCGGCTAGGCGAATACCGTGTCCAGGACCATCATCACCGCGAATCCTCCCAGCAAGGAGAACGTCGCCAGTTCCTCATGGCCGCCACGGTGCGTTTCCGGGATGATCTCGCTGCTGACGACGAACAGCATCGCGCCTGCGGCCAAGCCCAGAATCCAGGGCATCATGGATGCGGCGAGCCATACGGAGGAGCTGCCGAAAGCGCCGCCGATCGGCTCGACCAAACCGGTCAGGCAGGCCACCCAGAACGCCTGCCATTTGCCATAGCCGATCGCCACCATCGCCGCTGCCACCGCCAGGCCTTCCGGAACGTTCTGCAGGCCAATGCCCATGGCAAGGGAGGTTCCCTTGCCGATGTCTCCACCGGCGAATCCCACGCCCACCGCCATGCCCTCGGGGAAGTTGTGCAAGGTAATGGCGATGATGAACAACCATACCCGCTGCAGGGTCTTGTTGTCCGGCCCCTGCCGGCCGCGGACGAAATGCTCGTGCGGCACGCGGCGATGGATCCAGAACAAGCCGGCGGCGCCGGATAGCAATCCCACGGCGACCACCGCGACCGCCATCAGGCTGCTTTCATAGCGCACCTCTCCGAATGCGATGGCAGGCTGCAGCAGCGAAAAGAACGTCGCGGCCAGCATGACGCCCGCGGCGGCGCTCAACAATCCGTCGCGCATTCTTGCGCTGGGCCGTTTGAAGAATAGCACCCAGGCCGCCCCGACCGCGGTGCCCATCCCTGCCGCCAGGCTGCCGAAGAATCCCCGCCAGAAAATATCCAGAGCTTGCACGCTTCACCTGCCGCCGGTACCGCGCCGGTACTGCCGCCGGTACCGGACTTGAGTTATTGACTTATTGGCTGCGTTCCCGTGCACTGAGCACTGAGCACCGAGTAGAGCATCAACCGCCACGTGGCAGACATCGAGGACCGAGCAGCCGTACTGCGCTCATTCTCGTCTTTGTCGTGTT